>JAOADY010000160.1 GCA_026417075.1 Caloramator sp. | reverse complement strand
TAATTTCATCTCTCCTTTGGAGGTGTTTTATTGTTGGTTATATTTAAGATAACTCAAAGGGGAGATGAAATTCAAATATCATATAACTTAACAAAACTAATATTTTATAAAGGAGAATATATATGAACATCATTTTGGAAATTTTTAATAATATATTAAAGGTTCTTTTTTCTATTACTAAAGACTGGGGAATCAGCATTATACTGCTTACAATATTTTTAAGATTTTTGCTTTTGCCATTGTCCTTTAAGCAGAGGATGAGCATTTTAAAACAAGGTGAAATCTCAAAGAAAATTGAAGAGACAAAGGCTAAATATAAAGACAATAAGGAAAAGCTCGATGAAGAATTGATGAGGCATTATAAAGAAAGCTCAAAAAGCATGTTTGGATGCTTTACGCTGATACTGCAGGCCCCTGTATTATCGGCTCTTTATTATACTATACAAAGGATGCCTGCGGATGTTGGGACAATATTAATCCCTTGGGTCAGTAGTTTAAAGCTTCCAGATAGATATTTTATTATTCCTCTTATATACAGCCTAATTTCAGTATCTCCAAGTTTAATCTCATATATTGGCTTTTTAAAACCCTATAGCAGCGAAGTTAAAAATTTGGGATTTAATGTAATATCTATGATGGTAATAAGCATAATTATAACTATTAAAGCACCTGTATCAATTGGAATATATTTTATAGCATCAGGAATTTTTTCTTTACTTGAGGAAATAGCTTTCAGACTTTATCAAAGACATTTAAATACTGTTAAAGCATAAAGAGATGGCAAAGGCCATCTCTTTTTAAGTGGGTTAATTATTTGAAATATTAATTATTGTTAAAGTATATTTCTAACATTTTAATAAAAACATTAAAATGTTAGAAATATGTAGAAATTTGTTGATGAAGCGTGTATAATTATGCTAACAACTATAAATAAGAGAAATTAGCTGATGGGGGGAGAGATTTTGAAAAGTATTACTACAAAAACTATTGTTGCTGTAATTTTTGGCATGATATTATTAGGGGCTCTATCGACGGCATTATCAGTTGCGGAATATTTGAAATATTTCGACACGAACATTAAAGATACTGCAGAAATGATTTCTAATTCACTATATGAGGAAATTGAAGCCTCAAAGTTAGAGGCTCTGAATTATGCAAGGCTTTGTGCCGATAATTATAAGATAAGAAAGAAGGTTTTAGATAAAAATTCAGAGGGGTTATTTCAGGAATTTGATGATATATTAAAAAATATGGATGTTGATTTTATAATAGCAACTGATGAAAAGGGAGAAGTGATAGCAAGAACTAACGATAGGGGTAAAAAAGGAGATAATCTATTAAGTAAAGAAGGCATAAAGAGGGCGCTTTCGGGTAATGCAGCATCAGGAATAGAACAGGGTAATGATATAAGGCTTTCTGTAGCGGCAGCATATCCTGTTAAATCCGATGAAGGTAAAATTATAGGATCTATTTATTTAGGATATGATTTATCTAATAATACCTATGTTGATAATATAAAAAAAAGATATGATGTTGATGCTACTATATTTCTTCGTGATGAAAGAATAAATACAACTATAGTTCAAAATGGGAAGAGAATAATAGGTACTAAATTAAAACCAGAAATTGCAAATATAGTATTAAATGAAGGGAAAGATTTTAGTGGAAATGCAGATATAAACAATGTGAAATATTTTACATATTATAAACCTTTGAAAGGTTATGATGATAAAATCGAAGGTATTTTATTTATTGGTAAACTAGCAAGTGAACTTAATACAGTTAGAAATATATTAATAATAAAGGTGGCTATATTTTCGGCAGCTTTAATAATATTAATATCCCTTGTATTTATATGGTGGATTAAAAAGAGTATAATAAAACCAATAAAAGCTGCATCTAAAGTTGTTGATGATGTTTCAAAGGGAGATTTAACTAGGGAATTAAATATAAATATTTCAGAGGATGAAATCGGTCATATAATTAGCGGAATAATCTCCATGCAAAATAATTTAAAAGAAATTTTAAAGAATGTAAAAATTGAGGCTGAAGGAATAGAGGGTATTGTAGGAAATGTAGAAGAAAGTATTGCGATGTTAAATTCAAACATTGAAGATGTATCAGCTACAACTGAGCAGGTTGCAGCAAGCACACAGGAAACATCAGCCTCTGCACAGGAAATGGCTGCAACTTCCCATGAAATTGAAAATAAGGTTAAAGTAATCGTGGAAAATTCAACAGAGGGAGAGATGGCAGCAGAAGAAATATTAAAGAATGCTGAAAATATAAAAGAAAACTTTTTAATATCTCGAAAAAGAGCTTTAGATATTTTTAATACTAATAAAAATAATCTTGAAAGCGCTATAGAAAATTCAAAGGTAATTAAACAGATAAGTTCTCTTTCAGAGGCAATAATGGAAATAACTGAACAGACAAATCTTTTGGCGCTGAACGCTGCAATAGAGGCAGCAAGAGCTGGGGAAGCTGGGAAAGGCTTTTCAATTGTAGCTGAGGAGATTAGAAAACTTGCAGAAAAATCAAAGGAAACTGTAATTGAAATTCAAAATGTTACGGAAAAAGTAATGCTAGCAGGAGATGAACTTGCCGCAAGTTCAAAGCAGCTTCTTGAGTTTATGTCAAAGGATGTGGACTCAGATTATTCTACAATGCTTAGCGTTGCAGAAAAATACAGTGCCGATGCAAAATATGTTGAAAATCTTGTAAAAGAATTTAACAGCATATCTAAAGAACTATTATATTCCATAGGCGAAATGTCAAAAACAATAGATACAGTTGCAAGAGCTTCAAATGAAATAGCAGATGGTTCAACAAATATATCTGAGAGAATAATAGATGTTAACTCTAAGTCTTTAGAGATTCTTGAAAAGATGAACTCATCCAAGGAAAGTGCAGATAAATTATTAGAGAGCGTTAACAAATTCAAAATATAAAAAGTATGAATGGCTACATATCTAATTTTAAATATGTAGCCCATTTTTTTTTATGTATTATTAAGATGTATTTGTTATATTAAAAATAATTTAATTAAAAGTAACTATTAATAGCAGTTCCTTTAATTTTTATAAATCGTGAATAATTTATAATGTTTGAGGTTTAAACTAACTTTGTAAACTCATAAAAATCGTAGTTTCATTTCGAATAGGTTAAAAAATAACTTATTATGTGTTGAAAATAATTATATATTGTGATAATATATAAATGAAAATACATATAGTTTAAGCTGAAAGAAGGAGGATTAAAATGCAAAATAATTGGCACAGCAAGACTGCGCAGGAGGTATCAAAGGAGCTTTCTGTAAGCTTATCTTTAGGACTTTCCTCAAGTCAAGCAAATGAACTTATTGAAAAATACGGTTATAATGAATTGAAGGAAAAGGAAAAACAATCTCTTTTTCAAAAGATTATAGCCCAATTTAAGGACTTTCTTGTAATCATCCTTATAGCTGCAAGTATTGTATCAGCAGCTATGAATGAGATTACAGATTCTATCGTTATTATAGCAATAGTTATTATTAACGCTGTACTTGGAGTAATGCAGGAAGGAAAGGCTGAAAAAGCTCTTGATGCATTAAAAAAGATGGCATCGCCTAATGCTAAGGTTTTTAGAGATGGTAAAATAGAAATAGTCCCGGCAAAAATGCTTGTTCCTGGGGATATAATTGTTATTGAAGCAGGAGATGTAATACCTGCTGACATTAGAATAATAGAAAGTCATAATCTTAAAGTAGAGGAATCTTCTCTAACGGGAGAATCGGTTCCTGTTGAAAAGGATGCTCAAAAGGTATTTGATAAAGAGGTTAGCCTCGGAGATAGAGCGAATATGGCATATATGAGCACGACTGTAACCTATGGAAGAGGAAAGGGAATAGTTGTTGGCACAGGTCATAAAACAGAGATTGGAAAGATAGCAGATAAAATTCAAAACATAGAGGAAGAAAAGACACCTCTTCAGCAAAAACTTGACCAGCTCGGCAAATGGCTCGGAATTGCATGTCTTGGAATATGTGCTGTTGTTTTTGCCTTGGGAATAATAAGGGGAGGCTCGCTTCTTGAAATGTTTATGGTTGCTGTAAGTCTTGCAGTTGCAGCAATACCAGAAGGTCTTCCTGCTGTAGTTACAATAGTTCTTGCCCTTGGAATGAAGAGGATGGTTGAAAGAAACGCAATAGTTAGAAAACTACTTGCAGTTGAAACCTTAGGATGCGTTGATGTAATATGTTCTGATAAGACTGGAACTTTAACTCAAAATGAGATGACGGTTGTAAAGGCTTATTGCGCTGATAAATATATAGATGTTACAGGACAAGGATATAATCCAACAGGGGAATTTATTGTAAATGGTGAAAAAATAAATGCTTCTGAAGATACAGATTTTAAACTTCTTTTTTCAATAGGTACTCTTTGTAATGATGCTTCAATAAAGAAAAAAGAAGATGGGCAGTTTGGAATAGTAGGTGATCCAACAGAGGGAGCTCTTGTTGTTGCAGGAGAAAAGGCAGGTTTTATAAAGAATGAATTTAATTTAATGTATCCAAGAATTGCAGAAATACCTTTTGACTCCGACAGAAAGATGATGACAACATTCCATAAGGAATTTATAGAAGGTATAGTGTCCTTTACAAAGGGTGCTCCTGATATAATTCTTGACAGGTGTTCAAAAATATATATTAACGGTGAAGTTAAAGACTTAACCGATGAAATGAGAAAAGAGATAAAAAAGGCAAACAGCACTTTTGCAAACAACGCTCTTCGTGTTCTTGCCTTTGCATACAGAGAATATGATGAAATGCCTAAGAATATATCATCAGATACAATAGAAAAAGACATGATATTTGTTGGGCTTATGGGAATGATTGACCCGCCAAGAACTGAGGTTAAGGACTCAATAAATACATGCAGACGAGCTGGCATAAAGCCTGTTATGATAACAGGAGACTATAAGGATACTGCAGTTGCAATTGCAAAGGATTTAAAGCTCATGAAGGAAGGAGATGGGGTTTTAACAGGACATGAACTTGACAATATGTCTGATGAAGAGCTTATAAAAAAAGTTGAAACTACAAGCGTATATGCGAGGGTTTCTCCTGAACATAAGGTAAGAATAGTTGATGCGCTAAAGAAAAACGGTCATATAGCTGCTATGACCGGTGATGGAGTAAACGATGCTATGGCTCTTAAACGTTCGGATATTGGAGTTGCTATGGGTATTACTGGAACAGATGTTGCAAAGGGAACAGCAGATATAGTTTTGACCGATGATAACTTCTCGAGTATAGTTTCAGCCGTTGAAGAGGGAAGGATAATATACAGCAATATAAGAAAGTTTGTATTCTTCCTATTATCCTGCAACGTTGGCGAAATATTGATTGTATTTTTAAGCATGCTATTTGGATATCCAACGCCCCTAGTTCCTATACAACTTTTATGGCTCAACCTCGTAACCGACAGCTTCCCTGCATTAGCCCTTGGTACAGAAAAGGGAGAGCCTGATATTATGGATTTAAAACCAAGAAGCGCAAAAGAGCCTATGCTCGACAAATCTATGATAGCAGGAATTGCAGTTCAAAGTATATCTCTTGTTGTTGCTGTTCTAGGAGCTTATTTTATAGGACTTAATAGATATCCTGACTATTTGACAAATCCTGAGCATCTTAGCTTTGCAAGAACCTATGCTTTTGCAACTTTAATTACAGCAGAACTTATAAGATCCTATTCGAGTCGTTCAGAGAGATTTACTATATTTAAGATAGGAGTATTTACAAATAAAATACTTGTATATGCATCTATTTTCTCATTCCTTCTTTTATTTGCTGTAATTTATATTCCATTTTTAAGACCTATTTTTCAGACAGTATATCTTACTTTATGGGATTGGACAGTAATTTTAATGTTCTGTGCGATACCATTTGTATCCGGTGAAGTTTATAAAGTTATAAAAAGAAAGATATATAGATAATAAAGAGGCTACAAATCGTAGCCTCTTTTTAGTGGTGTGTGCCCAGCATGGACGGACAAGCATAGCAAGCATAGGGACGGTTACTTATTAAAATACTTTGTTAAGTAGAATTTGTATAGCAGATGGATGCTTACTTATTTTATTAAAATAATTATATTATGCAGCAGGGGATGGGATTAAAAATATTAGATTATAGAGATAATAAGTAACCGTCCCCCACCCCATCTGACAAATACTAAAATTAATCCGTAATTTAAAAAAATTAAATATGTGCTGAAATTAATTTAAAAAAATTAATATATATATTGAAATATTTAAACATGTATATTATACTGTAAATAAGGAGGTAGAAAAATATGGCATATAAACTTATTACAAAATGCCCAGTCTGCAGTTCAAATCTTAGAGTTAAAAAGCTTCAATGTGCAAAATGTAATACTACTATTGAAAACGATTTTGAACTTACAAGTTTTTTAAATCTTAATAGTGAGCAGTTATATTTTGCTGAAGTTTTTATAAGAAACAGAGGAAATATTAAAGATGTTGAAAAGGAGCTTGGAATTTCTTATCCAACGGTCAGGGCAAAGCTTGATGATGTTATTGAGGCTCTTGGATATTCAATATCAAAACAAAAAAGCTCAAGTAAAAGCGATATCATTAATATGCTTGAAAATGGTGAGATATCACCGGATGATGCTATAAAAATGTTAAATGAATAAGGGGGTTTTAAAATGAGTGATGAAATTATTAGAGTTTTAAAAATGGTTGAGGAAGGAAAGATTAGCTCAGAAAAGGCGGCAGAGATAATTAATGCTTTAAAAAATCAGGAGGAAAGACCTAAAATTGAGAATAAAAATTTAAAGGTTTTAAAAATTAAGGTTGTTTCAGAAGATGGGGATAATGTGAATGTTACACTGCCTGTAAATTTTGTAAAGACTCTTATAAAATCTACAGGTAAACTTCCGGTTAATATAGAAGGTATAAATGCTAATGATATTGATATAAATGCGATTATAGGGGCTATTGATTCGGGTATTGAAGGTAAATTTGTCGATATTAAATCTGAGGATGGAGATATTATAGAAATTAGTATAGAGTAGGTGATTTTATGAAGATACTTATAAAAGCGCAGGGACTGAATTTTAGAATTCCAATTTATATTCCAATGGCATTTGTGAATCTGGTAATTAATGGATATATAAGAAATAAGTCTATGAATAAAGAAAATACAAAATATATTGAAGCTATTGATTTTAACATGTTAAGTCAGTCCCTTAATCTTTTAGAAGAGTATAAAGGACTTAAAATAGTAGAGATTCAATCTTCTGATGGGACAAAAGTTGAAATATGTTTATGATTTGGGAGTAAATATATGGAAAATGTTGCATTAGAAAGAAATAATATAGGGATAAAGGATTTGCTTAAATATAAAAGTTTTATGATAAAGTTAATAGCCTACTCTATATCAAGATTTGGGGATTCTATAGATGCAATTGCCTATGCCTGGATGGTATATGAATTAACAGGTTCAAAGCTTTTGATGGGGACTTTATTTGCTGTAAATGCGATTCCTAACATAGTACTCAGTCCCTTTGCGGGAATTTTTGCAGACAGACATTCAAAGAAAAAAATAATTATTTTAGGAAATCTCTTTAGAGGTATTGTAGTATCATTTACAGCTATATTGTTTTATTATAATTTGTTAAGACCGTGGCATTTATTTATTTTTACAGTTCTTAATTCAACTTTTGAGAGTTTTATAAGTCCTGCGAATTCAGTATTGAATGCATCTCTTGTACCTAAAGAGCTTTATCTTACGGCAAACTCTTTTACTTCTTCTGTAAATACTTTTTCTGAACTTATAGGTCTTGCGCTTGCAGGAGTTATTATATCTATATTTAAAATATCCGGTGCTATATTAATAGATGGTATGACATTTTTTATAGCTTGTATACTTTTATCCTTTATAAAATATACTGAAAATATTGAAATAAAAAAAAGATTCAAATATAATATCCTATTACAATGATCTTTTAGATGGTCTTAATTTTATTAAACAAAATTCCTTCATATTTATAATTATATTGATGGCGGCTTCTATAAACTTTTTTGCAACGCCGATGTATGTTTTTGAAGCAGCATATGTAAAGGATGTGCTAAGAGGAGATGCTAAATTGATGAGCTATTTAGGCGTAGGGTTTATGACTGGTGCTATAATTGGAGGTATTATTGTAGGTCAGATTGGTTCTAAATTTGACAAGAAGAAACTCGTTATAAATGGGCTTATTTTTTCGGCATAAATTACTGCCTCTTAAGCTTGCCGGGTAATTTAAGATTTGGAGCTATTTTATCAGCTATAATAGCTTCTGCTATTTACTTTATGATGGGTTTTGCATTCCCTATAGTCAATGCTCCTATAAATTCCTATGTAATGTTAAATACACCAAAGGAGCTTTTAGGGAGAGTATCCTCGGTTGTGGGTATGGTTTGTATGTGTATGACTCCTCTTGGAAGTGCTATAGCTGGTGCTGTATCTGAAAAAGTTTCTATACCGGTTGTGTTTTTTATATCAGGTATAATGATAATTTTACTCAGCGTTTTTGTTTCTATTAATAAGAATTTTAAAAACTCTTAATATTATTAGGATTATTTCTTATCTTGACGTAATAGACAAGCCCGGGACAGTTACTTATTATGTATGATATTAAACAAATTTACGGTTCTATTTAAATACTATTTATATCCGGGTAAAGTTTATAAGGTAATAAAAAAATACATAGATAACAAAAAGGCTGCATTTGCAGCCTTTTTACTTAGGAAGATTTATATTTCAATATGTTTTTTAGTTTTTCTTTTTGAAGAAATTTTATAAATTCCAAATATAATCAAAAACAATAAAACAATAATTACAGCATATATAGTAAGAGAAATGTTGTTAGGATTTTTTAAAATGCTTACTATGTTATAACTATTTTCTATAACTTTTCTTCCATGAGTTTTATTATAATATTCTGGTATTTGAGGTATTCCGTTTATTTTTTCAAAGGATTTAAGATATTGAGCTAAAGCAAGCCATTCCTTTAATTCATATTTTTTCCCATTTTCATATCCATAAATAATCTGAGCTTCAAAATCAGTTATAGGTTTTCCATCCTTAGTTTTAGGAACTACTGATAAAAGACCATGGGACTTTTCTCCAATAACGGATAGCATCTGGGCAGAATAAAGACCAGCTACAACTCTGTAGAGCTTATTATCATCTATTTTTTCTAAAGTACCGTCATCTTTTATAATTTCTGCTCTTGTTATTTTATTAAAAATAATTCTCTTTGGATTAAAGCTGTAACTTATACCCGATATATAAAGTTGTGCTTCAGGCATTATAGGCGCTATTGAAGCATCAACTTCGCAGGCTGTTTTTAATTCTTTTCCTGTAAGGTATACAGAAATTAAAGGATATCCTGAAATTTTGTCAGGACCTATTCCTAATGAACTTACAGCAAAAGCATCTGCAGCTGTTATGTTTCCTTTTACAAAGGAAGCTCTAATTGTACCGTTTGGAACAATTGCGGCTGTTACAGGCTCGTAATTACTACCTTCTGCTTTTTTAACAGCATATATATAGGAATCGGTAATGAGATTTCCTAATGGTTCTTCTCCGTGTTTTTTTCCTATATTTGATGATTCTACAAAATCAAAGGGGGAATAGGCTATGATTTCATCAAAGCTTAAATTAAATTTTGAAAGATACTTTTCCTCAAGGATTTTTTTAAAACCTTCTATTGAAAGGGATATATTAGAATCATCCTTTAGGGAATTATCAATAGGTATGAGATTATAATCTTTTACATTCCATGAGCCATTTGTAGCTCGAGCTATATTTAAAACTCCTAAATTTTCACAGTATTCACCACAAGAAACTATTATAGTTTTGCCTGAAACAATAGGTTTTGAAAGTTTTGTATGGGTATGACCGCTTATTATTATATCTATATCAGGAACTTTTTTTGCCAATATTTCATCTTCAGATTTTGATTTGTTTGAATTTGTTCCTGAGTGAGAAAGACATATTATAAGGTCTACTTTTTCCTTGTTTTTTAGTATTTCAGTTACTCTTTTTGCATTTTCAACTGCATCTAAAAATTTAACTTCAGCCATAGGTGCATTTGATGCAGAATCCTTTCCTATTAATCCAAAAATTCCTATCTTAATACCTTTTTTCTCTATTACTGTATAATCTTTTACTCCATAGTATTCCATGGCTTCTTTTAACCTTTTTAGAGACTCTGTTAAATTACCGTTTTTATCTTTAGGGAATTCAATATTAGATTGAACAATTACAGGAAGTTTACTGGAATTTTTTCTGGCAGAGGTTAAACTTTGTGCTAAACCTTCAGCTCTAAAATCAAATTCATGATTTCCTAAGGTTACTGCATCATACCCCAATTCACCCATTAATCTTAACTGTGGAGCATCGCTTGCATAAATAGCTTGAAATACGGTTCCCATTGAAAAATCACCAGCATCAAGAAGCAATGCATCAGGGTTTTTTAATTTTTCATTATCAATAGCATTTTTTAAACGTGCGTATCCTCCAAGTTGAAGAATTTTATCATTTTGTTTAACGTTTACAGGAAGAACATGATCGTGCATATCGTGAGTAAATAGAATAGAAATATTATTTTCATTATCCGCGAATGTTTTAAAAAACATAAAAGGTTGTAAAAAAGATATAAAAAGTAAGAAACATAATAATTTGGTTAGTTTTTTCATTTTATTAATCCCCCTCTTTATTTTAAACATTATTAATTATTCAAGCTAGAATTTAATTCTAGCATACTATTTGATATATTATTTAAAATGTTTTTAGAATTGTTTACATTTTCAAGCTGAATTTTTGTCAGGGAATTTATTTCTTCTATGGAAGAATTAGAATTTTGAGCTTCTTCAGATATAGAAGAAAATGTATTAAACAAATTATTTACATCCTTTAAAAGCGATTGGCTATAATCTGAAACATCCTTTGCTTCTTTTTTGATGTTAGTTATATTATTTAAAATTTCATAAAAAGAATTTATAGTATCATTGGTAAGAGAAACGCCAATAACGGTTTTCTTAACAGTAGTTTCAGTAGCTTTAATAGCATTTTCAATAATTGATTCTGATGAACTTATTAATTCTTCTATGTCTTTAGCATATTTTTCAGTTTGATTTGATAAATTTTTAATTTCGTTAGCAACGACTGCAAAACCTTTTCCGTATTCTTTGGTATTTGCTGCTTCAATTGAAGCGTTAAGGCTAAGAAGATTTGTTTGATTAGAGATATTTTTTATAATTTCAATTATTTTTACTATATTATTGTTATGAATTTTAACTTCATATATTATCTTTGATAAATTTTCAACTGTTTCATTTATTTCTTTTATTTGAATATTCATCTGTTTCATTTTTTCAGTTCCATTATTTGATATTATCTCAGTATCTTCTGAATTTTTTTGTACAATTCTAAGTTGCTCATTTATATCGTTAAAACGTTCAATTAATTTTTGTAAAGTAGATAAAGAACTATCTACGCTTGTACATTGTTCGTCAACATTTAGTGAAATAACATCCATAGAATTTGAAATATTATTTGCTGTATTTATTAAATTAGAAAAGTTTTCTTCTAATTTTTTAACATATTCTTTTATATCATTGGAAGTGTCTGTTACAGAAATTAGAGTTTTTTCATTTTTAAATTTTTCTTTATTTATTTCAAGCATCCTGTCATTTATTTCTTTAAGGATTTTCTTTCCAGATTTACACTGCATATATGAAATAATTCCATAAATAATAATTGAAGCAATGATAGTAAAAATATGAAATGGCTTTATAAAAGCGTATGCATCGTAAAAGAATTTATCTTTAGATATTAAATAGATTAAAATAAAATAAAATGAGCTTGCTATTGAAACTATGAGAGAGGATATAGGATTGTGATATAAAGTTGATACAAAAATCGTTAAAATTACCAATAATAGCATAAGGATACTAAAACCATCTATGTAAAGCATAAATAAATTGTAGCCTAATAAACTTAAAGGTACAATATAAGGGCTATATTTATCTAATTTTTTCCATATTATTGTTGAGCTGCATATAAATAAAGTTATAATTCCAGTTGAAATAAATTTCATTGCAACATTTAGAGAAGGAGCAGATAAAAATCCAAACATAGCTATTGTAAGCAATAGTATTATAGATTTGTTGATTTTTTTGTACATAATAACCCCCCTTAGCAATATAATCAATTATTAACACAATATAGTAAATTAGACAAAAAGATATTTTTTCCTTCTTTTTATATACTAATTATTGATTTAATTAAAACAAGTATAAAAACAGTTACTTATTTATTTTAAAAATTTAATTAATTTTGTTATGAGTAATGCAGGTTCAAATATACTAAAATATTTAAAGTGAATATAATAAAAAATAAAAATATTAATTGGATAGGCTTTATTTCATCTTGACATTGGATTTAAAAGCCTATATAATTTTTATATACCCCACAAGGGTATAGAAAAGGAGGGATAAAATGAAAAAGGTAAAACTTTTAAAAGATAGATGCGACAGTTCACCATTTTGTGCAGCAAAGAGAGTATGCCCAGTTTCAGCCATAGAATTTAAAAAGACAGGTCTTTTTTCAGGAAATGTAGTAATAAACGAAGAAAAATGTGTGGGCTGTGGGAAATGCGTCAATGTTTGTCCTCATGGAGCACTAAAATTATGAATAAAAAATAAGCTGCTGATTATTTGGCAGCTTATTTTTTATTGAATGATTGTAGTTTAAGCTTTTAAAGTAAAATCCGCAAAATATTTCATTCTTAAATTAAAAAGAGGGTATAATTTTTGAGTTATGCCTTTTATTTATAAAAATTTGCTAAATATTATTTGCAACTTGGCTATTTGTAATGTTATACTTTTTTATAATATATAAGATAATATTAATCTTCAATATTTTTTATTCTTTAAGATAGATGCTTTAAAATATATAATATAAATTAAGAAAATATTGAGGAGGGTGTTAGATAAGAAGCTAAAAAATTCAGTTTGGATATTTTATAATATATTTTTGATAGAAATTTTAATTAAAATATAACGTTTTAAAGATTGGAGATAGGAAATGGATAATATTCTTAAAGTTTTATTTTCATCGATGCTTCCGATAATCGAGCTTAGAGGAGCGATACCTTTAGGAATTGCATTAGGTTTAAATCCTTTAAAATCTTCTATAATTTCAGTTTTAGGGAGTACACTAATAGTTCCTTTTATTTTTTTTACTGTACGACCGGTAATAAACTTTCTATTGAGGTTAAAACCCTTTGAAAAATCAGTATCAAATTTTATAGAAAGAAGCTTGAGAAAGAGTAAAAAAATACAAAAATACGAATTTTTAGGTCTTACCTTATTTGTAGGTATTCCTCTTCCAGGAACAGGGGCATGGACAGGGACAATTATTGCTGTTCTTCTTGATATGAGATTTAAAAGGACATTCTTTTCAATATTTCTTGGAAACTTAATGGCTGGGCTGATAGTATATATTTTAAGTACAACATCAATTGCCCTGTTTAAGTGGTTTGTTTAGAATAATTTTAAAAGAAAAAGTCTTCTAATATATAATATTAGGCAGGCTGTTGACAAACAAATTTTGTCAGCAGCTTTTTTTGCGTAGCAAAAAGGATTTTAAAAATTTATGTAGAATTATATATATAGAAATAAATTTTGGAGGTATCCCATGATTAATGAAATTAAATCCAAACAACAAAAATTGGAAATAGTTTATATAGAAAATTTAGTTCC
>JAOADY010000113.1 GCA_026417075.1 Caloramator sp. | reverse complement strand
ATGCTGGATTATACAAGGAATATTTGGAATCCTAGCAATAATATACTCTTTTATAGCAACCAATAATTTTATTCTTTCTTAACAAGCTTAAAAACAGTGACTTCATCATTAGCCCAAACTTCTCTAAACAAACTACTATTCTTATAAAGATCAACATAATAAAATGAGCCATTATAAGGATGCAGACGATTCCAAACAACAACATAACCATTACTATAATTCTTCAAAGCATCATAAACATGCTCAGGTAACTCTCCAGGAATTACATCTAAAATAATTCTATTTGAAACAAATGGTAAAAATCTTAAAGCTGAACCACCACCCATACTAATAGCGACTGCATCGACTTCAGAATTGTATTTAAACCAAATTAAGCATTCGTAAAATCCTTCTTGCTGAGGTCTACTCCATGAAGAAGCATATATTGGTATAATAATATTACTACTGCTCGGTAAATAGAGCAATAAAAATATCAAAATTATAATTGTATATTTATAAATTACTTTAAACTTATCTGAAGGCATCTCATTAATAACTCTTCTTCCTAAGGGTAACAGAATTTTTTCATATACTAGTGGGGTAAAAAGACTTAAAGGTGTATATGCCAATAGAGTAAAACGCCATACATTGGTAGAAAATAAGCTTACGATTCCAATTAATATAAGCCAACTAAAAGGAATTATGGCTAATCCTAACTTCTTTTTAAAGAAATAAATTAAACCAAATAATATACTTACAAAGAGTAGAAGAAGAACAAATATATTTTCTCCTCCATAAAGGTAAAAATATTTTAAAAAGGGTATATTTCTTAAAATGTATAATATGAACTCATTGGATGATCCCTCTATAAGAACGAATGGGCTTGTAAGTGTTGATGGTAGTCTAAAAATAATTGAAGGTGAAATTAATAAAATAAGTATCGTTCCTAAAAGAATATATAACAAAGGATTTAAAGGAATCTCATGTTGTTCAAAAAATAACAAATATATAGTTGAGATAATTAATACTAAATATATTAATGAATTTGATGAATGTGTAAAAATTAAGGAAAAGCCGTAGAATGGTATCAAAAGGTTTCTTATTTTGTTATCTCTTTTTGTCGCTTGTATAAACCAATATATTGTGCATAAGGTTAAGGTTAATCCAAGGGCATTAGAATAAAGTCCAGTAAATACTAAAGTGTAGATTAGAAAAGGATTTAAACAGATGTAAGTTATAGATGAAATAATTCCTCCCTTTTCAACTGAAATTTGTTTTCCTAAAAAATATACTAAGGGAAGACTAGACCATAAAACAAATGCAATAAATATGCGTGAGAAAAAAAGGATATTGCCAAAATCAAAAGAAAGCCAACTTGCCAATAAAAAGGTAATAGCTGGATTTGAAGAAAAAAGCTTTTCTTTAGAAATATTTCCATTTAACAAATTAAGTGCGTTTGAGATATGAACAAAAAAGTCATTACTCCAAAATATTGGGAAATAAGGGAAGGCATAGATATAGAAGCCAATGATAACAAAGTAAAAAAATAGTATTCCAAAAAGTATTTTAAAGTTTTCATTTTTCTCTAGCACTATATTTTTATAAATAAAAAAATTTAATAGAGATGCTAAAATTAGAGCGAGAATTAAACTTATAAAATTTACTGAATTAAATAGAAAATATTGTATTATAGCAAGTTTGATATAAAATAGGTAAAATAAGCTTATCTCATCACAAAATATATTTATTATATCACCTTGATTTTTCATTCAACCTCATTCCATATTAACTATGGATATTATAGCAAACCATATACCAAACTATGTTTAAATATTTTTTTTTAAAAAAAATTAAATGAATGGTAATATACATTTTAATTTATGGTAATACTATTGCTTTCGGATATTCTGCTCCTGTTGCTGTATGAATTTTTACCTCTATTGTTTGTCCTGATGTGTATGCTTCTAAACCTGAACTTGTTAAAGTTAATGTGAGTGTTCCGGAAGATCCTACTCTAACTGATGTTGAAAAGCTTGTTGGCGATGCACTAACTGCATTTAATGGCTTTCCATTTATAAAAACTTCTGTTATTGTTGCATCAGCTGAACCTGTGTTCTTGTATGAAACATAAACTACCCAAGAGGTAGTTGTACTTTTTATTGCATAGGCGTTTATTATTTCAATTTTTTCGAATCTTGTGAATGCACCTGTTAGGCCTGCTGCCCAAAATGCTACTGCTATTGCGATTGCTACTGCTATTGCAATAAGTATGACTGTTGCTATAACGGGGCTTACACCCTTCCTATTTTTTATGTTCATGTGAACCAGTATTACACTTTGGTAATATAAACTTTTCTATTAAAATTTTTAAACATCTTTCATAAAACTTTTTTCTTTCATAATTTTATAGATAAGTTTAAATTCTATCTTCTAAAATATTATGTGATGGCTAAGGTTAAGGTTCAAGTTAAGGGTAGAAAGGCTTATAAGCCTAAGCTTACTTTCACAAGTTTGTCTTACGCTTATTTTAATTGGTTTGGTCGT
>JAOADY010000106.1 GCA_026417075.1 Caloramator sp. | reverse complement strand
AGTTGTATATGGCATAGTTCTTACCTCCGTGTTGTTTATTTGTTTGCAATTTTTATTTAACACGAATTAAGGACTTATGCCAATTTTTATTTTTTGGTAGTATTACCAATTAGACTTTTATTTTTGCATAACTAAAGTAATATTACAATAAATCAAGCAGGTGGAATTGTGGATAAATATGAAATAATAAATTACTGGAGAGAAACTGCTGATAAAGATTACAATACAATGATTCATTTATATGAAAGTAAAGACTATAATTGGAGTTTATTTTTAGGACATTTGGTTATTGAAAAGCTGCTCAAAGCTTTATATGTAAAGAATGTTGATAAAAATGTTCCTAAAACTCATGATTTATTAAGGTTAGCTGAAAAGGCAGGGATTGAAACAACAGAGGAGCAAAAGGATTTGTTTGATCTTATTACTACATTTAATATAAGTGTTAGATATCCAGATTATAAACAAAGCTTTTATAAAAAGTGTAATCAAGAATTTACTAAAATAAATATTGAAAAAATAGAGGAGTTGAGAAAATGGCTTCTTTCGATGATAGAAACAGAATAGAAGAAATAGTTAAAAAATATGCAGAATTATTAAAGTGTGAAATGAATATAAGGGATGTCTATTTATACGGTTCATATGTAAAGGGAAACTATACAGAAGATAGTGATATAGATATTGCAGTTGTTGGAGATGATTTTAGTGATGATATAATAGAGAATACTTTAAAATTGATGAAATTGAGAAGAAAAATAGATAATAGGATAGAACCACATCCATTTAATAGTAAGGATTTTAATATTTCTAATCCATTTGTAAAAGACATAATAGAAACAGGAATTAAAATAATGTGATTGAAAAATTTTTTCATAAATGATAAATAAAAGCAATAAAAATTAAAACTCAATCTTTAGCATTTTGTTTTAATCGTGTCACGTTAGAATTGAAACAAATATTTTGTACTTGTGTAATTACATCCTTTGTAGAATGAAGTGAATATGCCATGACTTTAGCTGATATATTTAGGAAGGAAAAGAAGCGACAGTAATATGTGGATAGTTAAGATATTTTATATTTTTAAATAAGAATTCTTATATAGCTGATACAAAATAAATTAGCTGCATGTAAAGGTATATGTAAATAATACTTTTATATGTAGCTTAATTTATAACTTTAGTTATTGATGATACTATATATCTTAAGCCTACGGCTAAAAAGAGGATATTAGCAAGCCATTAAAAGCAAAAGCAGTTAGCAAAAACAATTTTAATCCATACCTTAATTTCAGTCTGCAGTATTTGCAGTTTTTTTTTATTTTTCACAATTTCTTGCAGGAGAATTTAAAAAAATATAGAAATGTTAATTAAAAGTAACAAAATAAGGTAATAATTATATAAGGCAGAATTACAAACAAAAAAATTAAATATTCAGGAGGCTATCATGCGAATTAAAATCACAATGGAGAGCCAAAAGGAGCAGATTATAGATATAAACTACAACTACTATCTTTCATCCCTTATATACAGCTATTTAAAAAAATCCAATGAAGAATACTCGTCCTTTCTTCATGATGAAGGATACAAATCCCAAAGCAGAGCCTATAAGATGTTTACCTTTTCAAAGCTTTTCCCTGAAAAGTATGAAATCGAAGGTAAAAGTTTAAAAATAGATGGAAAGGTTACATGGTATGTTTCCTCGCCTATGAGGGAATTTTTAATGTACTTTGTTGATTGCCTCGCATCAAGCACAGAGATAAAAATAGGCAATGGAAAATTTAGAGCATTAAACCTTGAGGTTGTCCCTCCTCCAATATTCAAAGAAAATATGGAATTTACATGTTTATCTCCTGTTGCAATTTCAACTGCCTACCTTACAGATGATTTAAAGCTAAAAAAAATAGACCTTTACTTAGAGGATAAAAAGTTTTGTGAAAACATAAGGGCTAACATAATTTCAAAATATAGTATAATCCACGGGAAAGAGCCTGATAATAAAGAATTTAACGTTGAATTTATAGACGTAGAAAAGCACAGAAAGGGTAAGCTTATAACCTATAAGGATGATATAAAGATAAAGGGTTACCTTGCCCCAATGGTTATAAGAGGGAATACAGAGCTTATACAAACTGCCTACGAATGTGGTCTTGGAGACAGAAACAGCCTTGGATTTGGGATGATAAAAGAGAGGAGGTGAGAGGATGAGCATTTTTAGCTATACAGGTAATCCTTTTGTAGATTCAGGGATTGCTGCGATAATGGCCTACTGTAATAAAAAAAGGATAGAAGATATAACACTTGATGATATAAATAGTGTAAGCGAACTTATGCAAAATATTTATATCGATAAAGCATGGACTAAAGCACTTTTCTCAATATTTCCAAATAATTCAGTAACAAACCCTTCTAACAAAACAGAAAAAATAAAACAGGAAAAGCTAAAAGCCTTTTTAGATGAGCTTGTATTAGATATTAAAGAGCTTAATGATGACGGAGACTGCATTGGTTGTGGAAGAAGAGATGCACAAAAAACATATTCTAAAACCTATATACCTCTAACAGGCTCAGGTAGCCTTAGAAACTTTTATTCATTTGCCCAAAGCGGTGCGGATTATTGCAGTACATGCGTCTTTGCAATACAGGCATCACCCCTTGTTTACTATATGTGTGGCAAGCTAATGCTAATACACTCATCGAATTTCAACGTTGTTAAAAGCTGGGCAAAACTTTGCATAGAAAAGCTCAACAAGCAAATAGCCCTAAACAGCTTTGAAGGATGTTATAATGACGGCTACACAAATCCAATAAATGCAGTATTTCACATTGCAGGACTTTTACTTGATAAATTTGAATCTGAATTAGAGGATGGAACTCAGATTACCATATATCACTTTACAAACTATAATCAGAGCCCAGAACTTGATATCTATTATCTTCCTTCTAATATATTTAACTTTTTAAAATATATGAACCATCCTTTATATAAGAGTGAATGGGCAAAAATAGTTAAAAAAGGCTACAACATTGAAAACAACAAAAAAGTGGATGTAAACGATGAGGAAACATATAAAAACCTTAAAAATCAAGTGTATATAAAACTTCTTAATGGGGAATCAATCCTATCCTATTTCTTTTTAAAGGCTAAAAGGCAGGTTATAGGGAATTTTAAAATGCTCTCTATTTATTTAAAGGAGGTGGAAGGAATGGATGAAAAAAGAATAGAGGTTATAAAAAATGTTGCAGATAAAATAGCTGAACATATAAAGAGAACAAATAATTTAAAGAGGCTTTCAAAACTTGAGATGTCAAAAACATCCTATGAATTTAGAAACCAGTTAAGGCTTATTACAAAGGAAAAACTTGTTTTAAAGGATGATGAGCCTTTGTTCTCCCTTGATGAATATGTTGAATATCTATTCCCTGATAATAATTGGAAGGAAACTCAGGATTTAATATTGTTTAGGATATATGAAAAGCTTTTTGAATGGCTAAAGGAAAATAATATTGAAGAAATTAAAGAAGAACTTGAAAAGGAGGAAGAAGAATGAAGAATATAAATGGTTTTATTATGATTAATGCTCCCCATTCAGCACTTAATAACGCAGGAATGGATGAAGGGGCAAGGACTGAAAACTGTGTTGTTGTTAAAAAAATTAGAAAGGGAAGAGAAAATTATGCATATATATCGGGACAATCCTTTAGATACTGGATTAGAGATTCCCTATCAAAGGAAATGGGATGGGAATTATCTCCTATAACAAGGGATAGCAAGATTGCCTTTACAAATGCAGATCCTGTAAAATATCCCGATGATGATATGTTTGGATATATGAGGGCACAGGGGAAGAGCGATGGAGGGACTGTTACAAGAATATCCCCCTTTAAATGCTCACCCCTTATATCAGTTCTTCCCGACAGAATAGTAAGCGATTATGGAACAATGTCAAGGCATGAGGGGGATCCTGTTCCCTATGAGCATGAATTTTATTCAACAGTTTTTAAGGGCATATTTTCAATTGATATTGATAACAGCGGAAGATTTATAAAGCAGGAAAAGGCAGGATTTAAAAATATAACTGAAAAATATATAGAAAAGTATAAGGAAGATAATAACGTTATTATTGATGAGCAGGGAATAAAATTAAAAAAGGATGTAATAGTAAAAAGAGTAAGCGACATTATTAATGTTCTTCCACATCTTTATGGTGGGGCAAAGAATACAAGCCATTTAACCGATGTTACTCCAAAGGTTTTAATTCTTACGGTAATAAATGGAGGCAACCAGATATTTATGGACATAGCTGAAAATAAGGATGGAGAGGCTACAATAAATGTTAAAGCTTTAGGTGAAGTTCTTTTGGATTATGATAAAGATATATTATCTGATGTTTATATTGGAATTAGAGAAGGCTTTAACGATGAATTAAAAGAGGAACTTATAAAATTTACTAGTGAATATAAAGGAAGTCACAAAATAATAATTACAACTCCTAAGGATGCTGCAGAAAAATTTTCTGAAATATTGCCTCAGTTTATAGACTGATGGGGTGGTTCAATTGAAGGTTGTAAGAGTGCATTTAAAGGGATATACTGCATCCTTTAGGTACCCTATATTTATATCAGGTTTTCAGCCAACCCTTCCAGTTCCTCCTTTATCAACAATTTACGGTATATTATCAAGTGCAAAGGGAGAGATTGTAACTCCAGAGGATACAAAGGTTGGATATATTTTTCAAAGCAGTTCGAAATTCATCGACCTTGAATCAATCTATGAGCTTGATGAGAAAAATATAGCAAAAACTAATGTATGTAAAAGGGAAGTTCTATTTGAACCAGAGATTTACATCTACATTGAAGATATTAATTTTAAGGATTATTTTAAAACTCCATATTATCAGCTTCTTCTTGGAAGGTCTCAGGATATTGCAATGGTCGATGAGATAAAGGAAATAGAATTAAAAAAAGCTGATAAGATGGCACTATTTGGAGGGACAACAGTTCCCTTTCCTAAAAACAATATTTTTGGTATGATACAGGCCCTTCCTTCTCATTTTACAGATACAATACCAAGAAAAACAGTAGGAGTTAAGCCCTACCATGTTGTTGAAGGGTTTAGAAGTATCCCTATAAATGAATATTACTATGATGAGGAGCTTAACATGGGGGTATATATTCATGAATAAACTTGATGATATATGGGCAAAGGATACAGGAGAAACTTTAATGGAGCATACACAAAAAGCCCTTAAAGTTTTCACACATATTAAAGAAATATATAATGTAGCTCAAGATTTAGCAGGGGATAATAAATTATTTGAAAAACTTTTTATTTCTATTTTTCTTCACGATATTGGGAAAATATCAAAAGGATTTCAAAATGAATTAAGAAGAGGCGGGAGATGGGATTTTAGGCATGAGATTTTATCCTCATGCCTTTGTAATGTTATTGATGAGGATGAGGAATATAAATTTGACGTTGCACTAACTATAATAACCCATCATAAGGATTGCCTTGAGCTTAGGGAAAAGTATAAGACAACGGATAAAAATTCTCCAGCCTTTGAATTATATGAACAAAAGCTTGAGGAATTTTTAGAGAGCTTAGATATAATAAACGAAATGCTTTTTAATATTAGGGATTTGAGTTTAACATACCTTGGATACCCTTATGAAAAACTAAAACTTCCATTAAAAAAAGAGGATGTTTTAGATGGGTATAAATTTGCTGTAAAAAAATATTTTAAAATTTTAGAGGATGAGGATTTTGAAAAGCAAAAGTATGTTTTTTTAAAGGGATTTATGACGCAGTGCGACCATTTATCCTCAGCAGATATAACTACTATTCTTTACGGCGATAATATACTTAAAAAGCTTGGATTTAAAAAGCTTATGTATACTCAAGAAAAAGCATTAAATATAAAGGGAAGTGCTTTTTTAACTGCACCCACAGGAAGTGGTAAAACTGAGGCGTCCCTTCTTTGGGCTTTAAACAATCAAACTGAAGACTTTAAAAAGAGGACATTTTATATACTTCCCTATACTGCATCAATTAATGCAATGTATAAAAGGCTTTGCAGATACTTTGGGAGCGATAAAGTTGGTATTTTACACAACAAGGCAAGCTATTTTATATATAAAGAGATTTGTGAAGATGATAAGCAAAGGGCAAAGATAGAGGCAAAGAAAATACAGGATCAGACTAAAAAGATATTCAGGCCCTATAAAGTTTTAACTCCCCATCAGGTTTTTAAAAACTTCTTTGGGATAAAGGGTTTTGAGCAGAGGATAAGTGAAATGACAGGGAGCTTGTTTATTCTTGATGAAATACATGCCTATGATGCAAGAACTACGGCACTTATTTTAAAATGCTGTGAAAATCTTAAAAGTTTAGGGGCTGAATTTTTTATAATGTCTGCAACTATGCCAAAATTCATTAAAGATATGTTTTCAAATTGCCTTGATATAAAAAATTTTATTTATATGCCTGAAAGTGAGCTTGAAAACTTTACAAGGCACAGGGTAAAGGTGCTTGATGGTAAGATAGATGATTATATTAATAGAATAATTGAAGATATAAAAAATGATAAAAAGGTTCTTGTAATATGCAACAGCGTTTCAAAGGCACAGAGCATATATAAAATTTTAAAGGATTATAGCCCTTCTTCAAGGCTTCTTCATGGGAGGCTTATATTAAAGGATAGGGAAAAGCTTGAGCAGGATATTGATAATATAAAGCTTTTAATTGCAACTCAGGTTGTTGAGGTATCCCTTGATATTGACTTTGATGTTTTATATACCGAGCCTGCCCCTATTGATTCTTTAATACAAAGGTTTGGAAGGGTAAACAGGAAAAGAGAAAAGGGGATTTGCATTGTCAATGTTTTTTCTATAGGAAGTGAGAAGGATAAGTTTATTTATAGAAATTATGACTATGTTTTAAAGACCGTTGAGCTTTTAAAGGGTGAGGATATACTTACAGAGAATAAAATTCAAAATCTTGTAGATAAAGTCTATGAAAATGGATACAGCGTTGATGATTTAAAGATATTTAATGAAACTAAAGCTGCCTTTCAAAGGGTAATAGATTCCCTAAAGCCAATGATTGAGGATGAGATGAATGAGCAGGAATTTGATAAGCTCTTTGACAGCTATCAGGCAGTTCCTATGGAATATAAACTTGAATATATGGAATTTATAGATAATAAAATGTATTATGAAGCAATGGGATACTTTGTTCCAATTACAAGAGGGCAGTATTTTAAACTTTTAAATAAGAATGCCATAGAATATGATAAAAAAACCTATACACTTTTTATAAATTGCGAATACGACAGGGAGCTTGGACTTTTGATAGATGAGGTAAACGACAACTTTATGTAGGTGGTATCCGATTAACAAGTGATAAACTTTTTCTATTGATTTACAGTTGCAGATAATAAGAGAATGAATAAAATTTAAGCCTTCGATTTTTCGGAGGCTTGTATATTTTTTTGCAGTCTTGTCTATAATCTAACTGAAAGGAGTTGATAGTGTGCCTTTATTTGAAAATGAAGTAAAAGTTTCAGGGGTTGAGATTAACTATTTTTTCGTGTGCAAAAGAAAGCTGTGGTTTTATACCCATGGGATATCTATGGAGCAAAATTCTATAAGGGTTGAAATGGGAAAGGAAGTGCATGATGTCAGCCTTGAGAGTAAAAGAAGTGAGATGATGATAGATGAAACTATAAGGATTGACTATATTGATAAAGAACTTGCTGTGCATGAAATAAAAATGAGCAGGGCAATGGAGGATGCTTCCAGATATCAAATACTCTACTATATTTATTATTTAAGGAATAAAGGCATTGACTGTAAAAAAGGAGTAATACATTTTCCAGAGATGAGAAAAACCGAGAGCATAGAATATAACGAGGAATATGAAAAAATAATAAAAGAAGCTGTTGAAAGTGTAAATATTATTAAAAAGCTTTCAAATCCTCCAACAGCCGAAAAAAGTAAAAAATGTAAAAGCTGCAGCTACTTTGAGCTTTGTTTTTGTTAGGAGGTTATCATGAAAAGGAATTATTATCTTTTAAACAGTGGAAGGCTAAAAAGAAAGGACAACACTTTATATTTTGAAGGAGAAGATACATCAAAGGTAATACCTGTTAACGATGTTGAGAGCCTTATGGTTTATGGAGAAGTTGGCATGAATACAAAGGCTTTAAACTTTCTTGCCCAAAACCAAATACCTGTTCATATATTTAACTACTATGGATTTTATTCTGGAACATTTTATCCGAGAGAAAAGCTCAATTCTGGCTATGTTATCATAAATCAGGCAGAAAATTATTTAAACGAAGAAAAAAGGGTATATATAGCAAGGGAGATTATTTATTCTGCAAGCTATAATATTTTAAAGAATTTGAAGCATTACGAAGAAAAGCATGCTGAGCTTGAAATGTATGTTAAAAAGATTGAGGATTTAAGGGACAAACTTATTACAGCCTTTGATGTAGCAACTATTATGGGAATAGAAGGAAATATTAGAAACATATATTATGATGCCTTTAATATAATTACAGAAAACAAATTTGAATTCAATGAAAGAGTTAAAAGGCCCCCTAATAATCCCATGAATGCTTTAATATCCTTTGGCAATTCTCTTATGTATACTGCAGTTCTTGGGGAAATTTATAATACTCAGCTAAATCCTACAATAAGTTATCTTCATCAGCCAGGGGAGAGGAGGTTTTCCCTTTCCCTTGATATTGCAGAGATTTTCAAACCAGTTATTGTGGACAGGATTATATTTAAACTTATAAATGAAAACATGATAAAAGAAGAAGATTTTTTGAAGGAACTTAATTACTGCTATCTTAACGATGAAGGCAGAAAGAAATTTTTAAGAGAGTTTGACAGCAAGATGAGTTCTACGATTACACATAAAAAGCTTGATAAAGAAGTGAGCTATAAATCCCTTATAAGGCTTGAGCTTTATAAACTTATAAAGCATATAACAGGTATTGAAAAATACGAAGGGTTTAAAATGTGGTGGTAATATGTATGTTTTAATAGTTTATGATGTTTCTGAAAAAAGAGTAGCGAAGGTTTTGAAATTTTTAAGGACATATCTTAATTGGATTCAAAATTCAGTATTTGAAGGTGAAGTTACCGAGGCACAGATGCTTAAAATTAGAAATAATCTTTTAAAGATAATAAATACTAACGAGGATTCAGTTATAATTTTTTCGTCGAGGGAAAAAAGATGGCTATCTAAAAGCGTTATAGGAAGAGAAAAGAACGATGTGGATAATTTTATTTGATGTATTTTAATAAGAAAGAATAATTATTTTTTAACTTTAATTTGTCAAATAATTAAACAAAATATTGATAATACTAAATTTCTCTTTTAAAAATTATTAATACAAAATTAAGATGTATCAAGACTTATATGTACACTTGTCAAATAAAGGTTTTAAATATTTTTTGGCTGATGTATTTCGTTATACAATGAACTACGGCTTGATATTTTCCCCCTTTGGTATTTAATTATACAATAAGTTTTTGGAATATGTGTTAAAAATATTTATTTTTATTCGATAAAATATGGTATAATATCTATAAAAAGCAAAAAAAATTGTAAACCTCCCGTCCATTTTTAACGACTGGAGGTTTACAGCGAAATTTTAACGTTTTAACCTTTGCAGGCCTTGAAAATCAAGCACCATGCAACGGGTTCTAATCGAGCCATATTGGAATTGAAACAAAGAAATAATCATCAGCAAAAATATCTTTTATAATAGTTCTAATCGAGCCATATTGGAA
>JAOADY010000101.1 GCA_026417075.1 Caloramator sp. | reverse complement strand
GCCTTGTAAGATATGCAACAGCAGGAGTTGGAACAACACCAACGCATACTGCATGGGCACCTACCGAACAAATGCCTGAAACAAGGGCAGCTTCTAGCATATCCCCAGATATCCTCGTATCCATTCCAACAACAATATTTGGCTTGTGTGCTCCTTCAGTTAAAACATAGGCTCCAACCCTTCCTAGTTTATATGCAAGCTCTGCTGTAAGCTCTTTATTTGCGATACCTCTAACACCATCAGTTCCAAACATTCTTCCCATAATTATCTCTCCTAATTTATAAAAAATCAATAATTGTATAATATCATATAAAAACTTTCTTTTCAATCTAACTTTGTATGAACTTCATGTATACCGAGGTATAGATAATTATTTATAAATTTTTATTCAACATTCATCCAATATAACTTTCAGTTTATTTTTTAGCCTATGTCTAACTGTATGGATTAACTTTTAAAATATATCCTATAATATTTTATTTCACACTATTTATTGGGCAAAGTTTTCCACACATTGTACAGTATTTATTTTCATCCTTTTTGTATTCTCTCATCTTTTCATCATCTATTCCCCATCTAAACATTTCTTCCCAATTCATAGCACCTCTTGCAATACTCATATTATAATCTTTTATTATTTGTTTCTTAAAACCCTTTGCAATATTTGCAGAATGTGCTGCAAGCTTAAAGGCTATTATGCCCTCCTTTACATCTTCTATACTTGGGAGCCTTAAATGCTCTGCAGGAGTTAAATAGCATAGAAAATCAGCTCCATTCATCGCTGCAATAAGTGCCCCCATAGCTCCTGTAATATGGTCATAACCTGCACCTATATCTGTTGTAAGTGGACCTAAAACATAAAAAGGTGCGTTATTACACAGCTTTTTTTGAAAAGTTACATTAGCTGCAATTTCATTAGCCCTCATATGTCCAGGTCCCTCAATCATAACCTGTACGCCTTCACTTAAAGCCATTTTTGAAAGTTCCCCTAAATTTATAAGCTCTTCAATTTGTAGCGCATCTGTAGAATCAAAAATACATCCAGGTCTTAAACTATCTCCAAGGCTTAATGTAACATCATACTTTTTGCATATCTTTAAAATTTCATCAAAATGTTCATAAAGAGGATTTTCTTTGTTATTTTTAATCATCCAGTTATAAATTATTCCTCCGCCTCGAGATACTATTTTCATAAGTCTCTCGTTTTTTTCAAATCTTTCAACAGCTTTTTTGTTAATACCCGAATGTATTGTAAAAAAATCAACTCCCTCTTCAGCCTGCTTTTCAATTAACTCTATAATCTCCTTTGCTTCAACCTTTGTAAAATCTTCTTTTATTAATGACATATCATATATTGGTACTGTCCCTACAATAAAATCATAATCCCTTAGAAGCATTTTTCTAAACTCACTTGAATTTTTGCCGCTTGAAAGATCCATTACAGATTCAACATTAAATTTTTTACAAAGTTCAAGCTTTTTTATCTCTTCATCAAAGTTCCCACATTCGCTGGATACACCTATATTAACATTTATTTTTACTAAAGTACCCTCACCTATTGCATAATATTTATTTCTTTTTCTATTTTTATTAGCAGGAATTACTATACGGCCATTTGCTATTCCTTCGATTAATTTATCTTTATCTATTTCCTCGGTTTCTAATGCAATTTTCATCTCTTGTGTAAATACACCTTTTTTAGCATATTCTATCTGAGTTAACATCTCTTTTCCCCCATTTTTCTATTTTTATTAAAACATTTGATATCTTCTCTTCTATGTTATCAGCCCCAACAATCTCACTTACCATTGCAATACACCTTGCACCTTTATTTAAAACGATATCTAAATTATCCTCCTTAATTCCTCCAATAGTTACAAATGGAATAGAACTTTCTTTTACAGCAATATCTAAATATTCTAATCCAACGGGAGCACAAACATCCTCTTTAGTAAAGGTTTGAAATATTGGTCCAACTCCTATATAATCTGCACCTATTTTTATTGCATCTAAAAGCTGTTCCCTTGAATGAGTTGACAGACCAATTATAAATTCATCACCTAAAAACTCTCTAACTTTGTATAACGGATAATCGTCCTGCCCTATATGAACACCATCTGCAAAAACCATCTTTGCAATTTCAATATTATCGTTTATTATAAAAATACAACCATAATCTAAAGTCATTTGTCTTATCTTTTCACACTCTAAGAGCTTTTCTCTTAGAGTTTTTTTCTTTTCTCTATACTGTATAATCTTAACTCCAGATTTTAACATGCTCTTTACAACTTCAATATTATCTCTTCCCTTTGATAATTTTTCCGCAGTTATACAGTATAAATTATAATCGGATAAAACCTTTAACTTTTCACACTTCATCCCCTATCACCATCCTTAAAACTTCATCAGCTTGAATACTTGCAACGGCACAAACCTTAGGCATTAGCGGACTAAAGTTTTCTACAGATTTTTTAAAGTCACCTACAATGGAAAAGTTCTTTCCTCTTTTTATTTTTATGTTTTCACAATCTCCAAACCCAGCAATCCCTGAAGCAGACACTATTTTTATGTTGTAATTTATACAGAACTCAAAAATAGTTCTTTTAATATGCACATCATCTACAGCCTCTACAACAATATCTGCACTTTTTAAAATATCAATATTTTTTTCATTGATTTTTATATTAATAATTTCTAAATTAGACTTTTCATTTATTTGAAGTAAATTTTCTTTTAAAGCTTGTGTTTTAAGCATTCCTATATGGCATTTACAGTAATCCTGCCTAATTAAATTTTTCTCTTCTACATAGTCAAAATCTATTAAAGTAAGATTTTCAAATCCAGTTCTAATAAGTATTTTTGAAATATTTGAACCTAAACCTCCACAACCTACAATAGTTATACTTGTGTTTTTTATTTTATCTATCTGCTTTAAAGTTAAATAATTCAATAAAATATTTTCATTCATAGCATCACCCAGTTATTAAACTCAGGATTGTATCCCTTTTCCTTTATCTTATTTATTATTTCCTCAAGTTTTCTATCATCAGAAACTTCAAATTGACCTTTTAAGTTATGTGTGCTTAAATATCCTCCAACGCTTGTTTTTGATTCTGCTGACATTTTAGTAACCCCAAGTCCAATAAGATTGTCCCTTAAATTCTTATTTTCTCTTGTAGATATGTTTATACCAACATTTTTTAAAAATATCCTTGTATAAACAATAAATTTAACAAAATCTAAATCACTTACTTTTGTATAACAAAATTTTATTCCTTCAAAGGGGCATATCCTTGGAAAAGATATCGATATTTCAATATTAGGGTACTTTTCCATTAAGTATTTTACATGCATTAGAAGAAAAAAAACATCCTTTTTGTAATTTACACTAAGTCCCAAAAGGCATCCTATATTAATATATTTAATCCCTGCTCTTATAGCTTCTTCAACAGCATTTAATCTAAAATCAAAATCTCTTTTTTTACCAACTGGATGTACTGCTGAATATATACCTTTATCATAGGTTTCTTGATATAAAGTTAAACCATTCATTCCCTCTAAAGCTAATTCTTTATATTTTTCATATGTATAGGCTGCAGATTCTATAAAAACTTCATTAAAATATCCTCTTGCAATATTTACAGCTTTTTTTAAATGTTCAAAGCCTGCTTTAGAATAATCCTCTCCAGTTAAAATAAGTATGCTATTAAATCCTCTATTTTTTAGATATTTCATTTCCCTATCGATTTCATCTTCTTTAAGCCTTCTTCTTTCTATACTGTTTGAGCATGAAAATCCGCAATATATACAACCTGATGAACAAATATTAGATACATAAAGTGGAACATATAAAAATATATTTTTGCCAAAATACATTTCTGTTATCTTTTTTGCCCTTTTAGCTGCTATCTCTAATACATCTAAATCATCACAATTAATTAAACTTATATAATCCCTTTCATCTATTTCTTCCTTATTTAATATACAAAAAGCTTCGTTTTTAGTAATGCTTTTATCATTAAGTTCATAAAACTTTATTGTTTCATCAATATTAAACATTTTATACACCTCTTAAAAAACCTGTTAATGGAGAAGAGGCATCTGCATAATCCTTTTCCTGTAAAACGCCAATTTCATAGGCACTTCTCCCAGCATCTACTGCCATTTTAAATGCCTTTGTCATCTTTATAGGATCATTTGATGTTGCAATTGCAGTATTTATCAAACATGCATCTGCCCCCATCTCCATAGCCTCAGCTGCATGGGATGGTCTTCCTAATCCTGCATCTATTATAACTGGTACTTTTATTTCTTTTATTATTGGCTTTATTAATTCCTTTGCAGCTATTCCTTTATTCGTACCAATAGGTGAACCAAGGGGCATTACTGCAGATACGCCTATTGATTCAAGCTTTTTTGCAACTATAAGGTCAGGGGTTATATAAGGGAAAACCTTAAAACCTTCTTTTACTAATATTTCACTTGCTTTAATAGTTTCTTCATTATCAGGAAGTAAATATTTTGTATCAGCTTCTATTTCAACCTTTATCCAATCTGATTTAGTAAGTTCCCTGCCTATTTGAGCAATTTTAACAGCCTCTTTATAGTCTCTTGCACCAGAGGTATTAATCATAAGTATCGTTTCTTTAGGAATATAATCAATTATATTTCCCCATGTATTACCTTTGCCTATCCTTCTTACCGCAACTGTTACTACATCTATTTGTGAATACTCTATTATGCTTTTTATCATTTCATAGCTTGGCAGTTTCCCTGTTCCAATAAAAAGACGTGAATTTATTTCTTTTCCACCAATTAAAAATGACACATCAACCACCTCCAACAAAACTTACAACTTCAATATAATCTTCTTTTTTTATTTTTCTTTCACTCCATAATTCTCTTTTTAATATTTCGCTATTCACTAAAACAACAATATTTTCTTTATTTATCCCCTCCTTTTCTAATAACTCTAAGACTGTCCCCTCAAAGTCAATTTTTTCATCGTTAAGCAATGCCACTCTTTCACCTCCCTTAAATAAAAATACACTACTCCAACGTAAATATAGAGTAGTGCAAAAAAACACTACCCAGCTAAGAGTAGTGTAATATTTTCCACATTCCTACGCTGGAATTATCCAGATCAGGTTCAAAGGGTCTAAGGTTTCATTGGACCTTACTCTCAGATGACCTTATTCATCTCCCCTTGTGCTTAATTATTAAATTTTCATTTAATTTTATTATAATATAAGTTTTTCATAAATACAAGAAGAGCTGTATAATTTTTCTTGATATGCTTTTGTATCATATACTTGCTCTATCTTTGTATAAAGCAAACATTTAATTCTTTCTAAACGCTTCATTTTAAAACTATATATTATTCATCTATTTTTTCAAGCAATTTTGGCAATATTAAACCCAAAGTACTTTATGTTTTTCAGAATTTAGAATGCGATTTTTTAATTTATCTATCGATGTAAGATTTAGTTCTTTTGCCTTATTATGAAGGTAAATATATAATTTCGTTGGTCCTGGAATTTCCTCGATAGGATATACTTCTGCAATAATATCTTTTTCTCCATTTTCAAATGCAACAAAGGCTCTTGAATGACCATCTATTAACAAATATTCTTCACCTATAACAGCTACTGTAACAGGTGGCAATACTTTCTGATTGTTGTTTTCATATGCTTGTCTAACACTTTTTATTTTGTCTTCGTTTAAATAGAAATTATTCGGAATCAAATTTTCAATTAAAACGCTTAATAATTCCATATTTTCCCCTCCAGTAAAGTAGTATAAAGAATTTTATAATTAAGATCTGCTTAATATATACTTTAAGTTGATATACAATGTTGCTAATTTTTTAAGCAATCTCTTCAAAATCTTTAATTGATGTTCTCATAAAAACTCTTCTAAGTAAATATTTGAAGCTTTGTTTAATTTTATAATATACAATTCAAACTTTCAACAAAAAATATTTTAATCAGAGATTCCCTAACAAAATTCCAATAAAAATTTTATTTTTATAAAGAACTATATCCAGTACATTTACTACCTTACCTATATAAGTGGATAATATTTTTAAAAAGAAGTAAATATATTTTTTGATACTTAGTTATCTTTATTCATTAGATATATTTAAAAAACCTTCTTCTTGATAAGAATTAGAAATATAATCAAGAAGAAGGTTTTTTAATCAATTTACACAAAATTATTTACACTCTTTATTATTATGAATATCAATTCCAATATCAAAGATATTTGATATTATTAGATATAATATATAAATGATTAAAGTAGTTATTAACAATTGGTACAAAAGTCTTGGTAAGCATAAATCATATCTGCATGGTACTCCATTTATAAACGCTAATGGATTCATTATCTTCCATAATGGAACATATTGTAATCCTTCAATATGTTGTGATGATTCAAAACCAGCTATTAAATAACATGGTACATAAAGTATTCCTAAAAAAAACAGATTTATAATATAAATACTCAAAAACAAAGCTTTAACTTTTTTTCTCTCATTTATATATCACTCCCTCTATAATATTAAATTTGCTCACTATTTCTTTGATTTTTAATTGAATTAATTTTTTGTTTTTTTATACATGTTCAGTTCTTCCCGCTACAAGTTTTGGTTCTGCATTGGTTAAAGTTTTTTTAATAAAAGAATAAAAAGGGTCTGTTTCATATACTCTACCTGAAGTTCCTCTAAGTTCACCAATATAATATGAATATTCATATTCTCTATACTGATCATAATATTGAATATACCTCTCTATACGTGTCCCAGTAACAGTATATTTATAATAGACTTCACCATTTATAATTACTGAGCTTCCAGCTTCAACTGTAGCTTTTAAATTAGGACATTCTCCAGACAATTTAGCTTTAACAATATTAACTGCTTCTCCACTTGTTCTAGCAAATACTTCTTCTTTTACATTGATAGTATCTTCAATAGTTTTGCTTGAGTAATCTCTCTTATATAATTCATATTTATATTCACAATGTATCTTATCTGTACGAACCCATATCAGTGCTTCGTTTGGAAGTACAATAATTGATTTTGATTCTTTTAATTCAGCTAAAGCAATATTAAATTTTGAGAAACTAAAAATTACTAAAAAAGCAATTAACAAGGTTGTCAATTTGAGTATAATTTTTCTCATACTCATCCTTCCTTTCATTTAAAAATAATTTATATACTTTAGTTATGCAAAAATAAAAGTCTAATTGGTAATACTACCAAAAAATAAAAATTGGCATAAGTCCTTAATTCGTGTTAAATAAAAATTGCAAACAAATAAACAACACGGAGGTAAGAACTATGCCATATACAACT
>JAOADY010000093.1 GCA_026417075.1 Caloramator sp. | reverse complement strand
GGCAGCTATGGTGGGGTCATAGAATACCTGTGTGGTATTGTCAGGACTGCGAAGAAATTATAGTATCTACTGATGAGCCAAAGGTATGTACAAAATGCGGCTCTAATAATTTAAAGCAGGATGAAAATGTACTTGATACTTGGTTCAGTTCTGCCCTATGGCCCTTCTCAACATTAGGATGGCCCGATAAGACTGAGGATCTTGAATATTTTTATCCAACAAGCGTGCTTGTTACAGGATATGATATTATATTCTTCTGGATTGCGAGGATGATATTCTCAGGAGTTGACCAGATGAAGGAGATACCTTTTAAATATGTTTTTGTTCATGGAATAGTTAGAGACTCTCAGGGAAGAAAGATGTCAAAATCCCTTGGTAATGGAATAGATCCTCTTGAAATAATAGATAAATATGGGGCTGATGCATTAAGATTTACGCTTATTACAGGGAATTCCCCGGGAAATGATATGAGATTTTATATGGAGAGGGTTGAAGCTTCAAGAAACTTTGCTAATAAGATTTGGAACGCTTCAAGATTTGTATTTATGAACCTTGATGAAAAACTTATAGATAAATACAAAGACAGCATAGGTGAAATTAGAAATTCAGCAGACAGATGGATACTTTCAAGGCTTAACAATATAATAGCTGAAGTTACTGAAAATCTTAACAAATTTGAAATTGGAATCGCAGCACAAAAGATTTATGATTTTATATGGTCGGAATTTTGTGATTGGTATATAGAATTTGTAAAGCCAAGGCTCTATGGAGAGGATGAAAAAGATAAAGCTGCAGCACAGATGACTTTAATTGAGGTTTTAAGGGACAGCTTAAAGCTTTTACATCCATTTATGCCATTTATTACTGAAGAGATTTATACTCATCTTGAGGGAGAAGAAAGCTCAATTACTATTTCAAGATGGCCTGAGTATTCAAATGATAGAAGCTTTGATAAAGATGAAAATATGATGCAGTATGTAATAGATGTTATAAGAGCTGTAAGAAACATAAGAACTGAAATGAACGTTCCAAATAGCAAAAGAGCGAAAATTCTTCTTATACCTTCAAAAGATGAGATTAAAACATCCCTTGAAGAAGGCAGTATATACTTTGAAAAGCTTGCTTTTGCATCAGGTATAGCCTTTGTAAAAAGAGAGGATATACCAAAGGATGCAGTATCTTCCGTTGTACCGGGTATAGAAATATTCCTTCCTCTTGAGGATTTAATTGATAAGGAAAAGGAAATAGAAAGACTTTTAAAGGAAAAGGAAAAATATGAAAAAGAAGTTGAAAGAGTTGTTAAAAAGCTTTCAAATGAAGGTTTTATATCAAAAGCTCCAAAAAATGTAATAGAGGAAGAAAAGGAAAAACAAGCAAAATATCAGGAAATGCTCGATAAAATAATTGAAAGGCTCAATGCCCTAAAATAGAGATTTTAAAGTCCATGAACTGCAAAGTATGTGCAGTTCATGGCTGTTTATAAAAAAGATTCAGTGAGACGAGGTGTATTATGAATTTCAGCGAGGCAATAGCTTATATAGAAAGTACAGGAAAGTTTGCAATGAATCTTGGACTTGAAAGGATAAAAAGGCTTTGTGAGCTTTTAGGCAATCCTCAAAATTATTTAAATATAATTCATGTAGGAGGAACGAACGGTAAAGGTTCAACAGTTACATTTATATCTTCAATACTAAAATGTCAGGGTTACAGGGTTGGGATATATACATCTCCTTATATAGAGAGATTTACAGAGAGAATAAAGATAAACGATGAAGAAATAGAAGAAGAGAAAGTAGCAGAATTAGTAGAGAAAATAAAGCCTTTAGTTGAAAGGATTGTTGAGGAAGGGTATGAGAGACCTACTGAGTTTGAAATAATAACTGCCTGTGCTTTTAAATATTTTAAAGAAAAAAATGTTGACTTTGTTGTTCTTGAAGTTGGTCTTGGAGGGAGGTTTGATGCTACAAACGTTGTTAATCCAATTCTTTCAGTAATAACAAGTATAAGCTATGATCATATGAATGTACTTGGAGATACACTATCTAAAATTGCCTTTGAAAAGGCAGGTATAATAAAAGAAGGCAGACCTGTTGTTCTTTATCCACAGGATAAAGAAGCCTTGTTTACACTATTTAATGTTGCCATGATAAAAAATTCTAAAATATATTTAGTTGAAGATATAAAATATGATATTAAAAAAAATGACATAGATGGAATAGTTTTTGATACGTATAATCTTAGAAGTTATAAAGATTTAAAAATAAATATGCTCGGTGAGCATCAGGTTAAAAATGCTTTAACGGCTTTATGTACCATAGAAGCATTAAGGATAGAAGGATATAAGATAGACGATTCTTCAATATATGAAGGATTAGAGAAAGCAAGATGGGCAGGAAGATTTGAAGTGATTTCTAAAAGCCCGTATATAGTTCTTGATGGAGGCCACAATATAGAAGGAATAGAGAGCCTTACTGAAGCATTAAAATATTATTTTAAAGGTAAGAGAATAACTGCAGTTTGCGGTATGTTGATGGATAAGGAATATACAAAAATGTTAGAAAAGCTATGTGAAGTCTGTGACAGCTTTATAGCAACAGAGCCTGACAGTCCGAGAGCTCTTTCAGCCAAAGAGCTTGAAGACATAATAAAGAGGTTAGGAAAAGAGGCGCTATCTTCAAAAAGCATTGAGGATGCAGTAGAGAAGGGATTAGGCTCTATAAAAGATGATGAAGTTTTAGTATTTTGTGGTTCTCTTTATATGATAGGAAGAGTTAGAAGCATATTAAAACAAAAATATTATAAATTTTAACTATTTTAAATTAAATAGTTAAGTTATAATTATAAGAACCTATGAAATTGGTATTTTTCTTTTATTTATGAAATATATTATTATATAAGCATTTTCATAGGGGATAAGTTTTGAATAGTGAAATTTACAGACAGGTTAAGATGGCGCAACGTTTTTATTATCTTGCTGTTAAATTTGAAAATAGACTTCCAAAGGGCACGGTTGATTTTGCGAAGAAAATTTGTGATGTATATACAAAGATGGCTAAGAAAATGGAATTAAGTCTTAATAGTAAAGAACTATTGGACGAGATTCTAAAATAGAAAACTTTTTAAATCTAAAAAAGATAGAAGCCGGCTGATTTGATAAACAGACGGCTTCTATCTTTAGCTGATTAGGATACAAAATATTTATATAGTGAAAACCAATTTAATTAATATTATAGAATTGGGAAAAGCAACACTTTAAATGGTTAACAATTTGCTTTTATAGATGGTGTGAAAAAAACTAAGATTTAAGCATATTAGTAATCTTTTGATATAATTCTGATGAATTGTTTTTCCATTTTTTACAAATGTTATTCGCTTCAGAATTTGAATCTACAGTAATCTTAAGTTCAATTAATAATTTATCTTCTTCTTTAAGCTTTAAATTTACTAAAAATTTATCATTCAAATAGGGAAGATATTCGGCTACGCTTTCTACTTCATTTTTTATTTCGTTTATGTGGTGTTTAATATATTCATCGATTATTTTTCTTTTTTTATCTGGTATTCTATTTATAAATAAATCGAGAGTTTTTTTGCCTTTACTTGTTATGCTTAAAGAATGGCGCTTGTCCTCTTTTTGATCAAGGATAAAATCACTTTCAATAAGTTCAGATAAGTACTGCTGAAGGGCAAAGTAATTTATAAGATTATTTTCAAGTATTATATGAGTTATATCGGAGTTGGATATAGGCATATTTATATTGCTTAATATATATAAAATAAGAAGTTTATTTTCCGCAAGTTCTGCAGAATCTTTGAACATTTTCATACCTCCATAGAGAATCTTTATTTTATATTATAACAATAATTTTAAAAAAATATCAAGAAAAAACCCCTGATAGGGGTTTTAAATTTTCTCAGGTCTTTTTCCATTTAAAATTTCTTGTTCAGCAAGATTTATCATTCTTTTGACCATTGTGCCACCGACTCTGCCGCAATCCCTTGAGGATATATTTCCCCAATAGTCTTCAGAACCTTGATGAACAGGAATTGCAAGTTCCTGAGCTATTTCATACTTCATGTTATCAAGAAGCATATGTACCTCTGGAACAAGCTGTGTTCTTCCTGAACTGTTTTGACCTGCCGCCATATTTATTCCTCCTTTAGATTAGTTTTTCCATGGGGGTTTTTTTCTTTGTAATATTAATTTATACAATTAATTAAAATATATGTTAGTAATATGTTGGGAATATTAGAATAATATGAATAAAATCTTCTTTAAGTGTAAACTATAAATGAAAATAGGGCTTTGAGGTGATGTTTGTGTATATTATAGGAGTTTTTGGAAGCAAAGGGAAATCTTCAATAGCAGAGATTATCTATGAAAAGCTAAAAAATTGTAATAAGGAATGCGTAATTATAGGTACAAAACAAGACAGTAGCAGAGAATTTTTCAAAATATTATATAATAATCCTGAATACATAATAATTGAAATTTCAAGGGAGGACATACTTGAAAAAAGGCTTGATAAAATAAAATTCGATATACTTATTCAAACTTCACTTGAATATGAAAGCCCACAATTAATTGATGAAATACAAAATCTTATAAAAAACATAAAAGAAAAAGGATATATCATATTTAATTCAGACTCCATACAAAAAATAGATTTTAAATGTGATAATATATATCCTGTTACCTATGGATTAAATGGCAAAACAACTGTTACAGCATCGAGCATAGATGATATTGACGGGTTTAGTTTCAGCTATTGCCTGCAAAGGGCAATATTTACTCTTTCAAATACTATAATACAACCCTTTGAAAAGCCTGTAAAATTTAATGGAGATTCAAAGGATATATATTATTATCTTGCATCATTAACTTGTTTTCTTATTTTAGGATATAAAATATAATATTATTATAAAAAATTATACATATTTTGGTTGAGAATTTAATATTTATATTTTAGAATTTATTTTTAAAGTACGAAGGGAGAGGGATGGGCAAATGGAAGACAAGTTAATGGCAACAAACAGAGTGTATATTGAAGGTAAGGTGGCCTCAGATCTTACCTTTAACCATGAAATGTTTGGGGAAGGCTTTTATAATTTTTATCTTGAGGTTCCAAGACTTAGTGAAACTGTAGATATTCTTCCTGTTACTATTTCTGAGAGATTAATGTCAGTTATTGATGTTTCACAAGGTAGCATTGTAAGTATTGAGGGGCAGCTTAGGTCTTATAATAAGTTTTTAGATGGAGCTAACAGGCTCATACTTACTGTATTTGCAAGAGATGTTAAAAAAATTGATGAGATTTCTAAAAGTCCTAATCAGATTTTTCTTGATGGATTTATATGTAAAGTTCCAAGTTATAGAACGACTCCCTTTGGAAGAGAGATAACCGATCTTCTTATTGCGGTAAACAGACCTTATAACAAGTCTGATTATATACCTGCAATTGCTTGGGGAAGAAACGCAAAATTTTCAAGTAAACTTGAAGTGGGTTCTCATGTTAAACTTTGGGGAAGAATACAAAGCAGAGAATATGAGAAAAAACTCTCAGAGGATAGTATAGTTAAAAGAACTGCTTATGAAGTATCTATTTCAAAGATGGAAATTGTAAAGGATGAAGAAAAGGACAGGGATGCCTTAAATGTGATTAAATAAAAAAGAAAAAGGCACCCCCTTTTTCTTTTTTATTTTCTTAAATCCTCAAGTATTTCAGTTTTGCTTTTAGTTTTTTCATCTACTCTTTTTATAACTTTTGCAGGGGTTCCGGCTACTACAACACCGCTTTCAACGTTTTCAGTAACAACAGAACCTGCAGCAACTACAGAGCCTTTACCAATTCTAACTCCTTCAAGAACTACTGCATTAGCCCCTATTAAAACATCATCTCCAATAACAACAGGCTCGCTGCTTGGAGGCTCGAGAACTCCTGCTATTACTGCACCGGCTCCGACATGAACGTTCTTCCCTATTTTTCCTCTTGCACCAACGACAGCGTTCATATCTATCATGGCACCTTCTCCTATTTCAGCACCTATATTTATAACTGCTCCCATCATTATAACAGCGTTTTTGCCGATTGTAACTCCTTCTCGTATTATTGCACCGGGTTCAATCCTCGCATCTACGTTTCTAATATCGAGCATAGGTATTGCAGAGTTTCTTCTGTCATAGTCTATTTTAAATTTTTTAATTCTGTCCTTATGGTTTTGTATGAAGTCATTAACATCGCTGTGTTCTCCAAATACCATGTAAAAGCTGTTATCTCCAAAAACTTCAACTTTGCTATCTTCGATTCCTTTAAGATCTCCGTCTATATATGCTCTGACTGGAGTAGTTTTTTTGGCATCTTTAATATATCTTGCAATTTCATATGGGTTTGTTAAATCGTAATTTTTACCTCTGTTCATAATCTTACCTCCAATGAGAGTTTTTTATAATATAACATCATAATAATATTTTTGTCAATTTAAAACTGAGTATTTATGAAATCTTCTATTCTATCTAATGCTTCTTTTAAAGTGTCCATTGAGTAAGCATAGGATATTCTTATATATCCTTCACCATAGCTTGAGAAGGCATCTCCTGGGACAACAGCAACTCTTTTGCTTTCAAGAAGTTTTATTGCAAAATCGAAGGATTTTATATTGAATTTTTTAATTGATGGGAATATGTAAAAAGCTCCATCAGGTTTATTAACATCAAAGCCCATTTTAAGAAGCCTTTCATATACATAATCTCTTCTTTTCTTATATTCTCTTTTCATAAATATAGAATCATCTATTCCGTTTGTTAAAGCCTCAAGGGCTGCATATTGGCTTATTGTACATGCACAGGTACAGTTATATTGGTGAACCTTTAATGCATGCTTTGTTATATATGATGGTGCAAATATAAAGCCTATTCTAAATCCTGTCATAGAGTGAGATTTTGAAAGCCCGTTAATAACTATTGTTTTATCTCTTACTGATTTTATTGAAGCGATAGATGAGTGAGGTATATCATATACAAGTTCGCTGTAAATTTCATCGGATAATATAAATATATCTTTATCCTCTATAACCTGGGTAATTTTTAAAAGTTCATCCTTTGATAAAACTGCGCCTGTCGGGTTAGAAGGGTAGGGAAGTATTATGCAGCGGGTTTTTGAGGTTAATTTTTCTTTTATTTTCTCAGCAGTCAGCTTAAAGCTGCTGTCTCTTACATCAACATAGATTGGAACAGCGCCGCAAAGCTTTATTATTGGTTCATAACCAGGATAAACAGGACAGGGAAGTATAACTTCACATCCTTTATCAAGTATAGTTCTAAGGGATGTATCTATTGCCTCGCTTGCACCGTTTGTAACAATTATTTCATCCTCACTATAACAAAGATTATATTTTATTTTTACAAATTCTGATGCTGCCTTTCGAAGTTCTAATAGTCCTGCATTGTGGGTATATGTAGTTTTATTTTCATAAATAGCTTCTTTTGTAGCATCTTTTATATGCTCAGGGGTTTGAAAATCTGGCTGCCCGATTGTAAGGGACAAAACATCCTTGTATTGGGATACAAGATTATAAAACTTTCTTATTCCGGATATTTCAATACTTTTTACTCTTTCGTTTATAAGGTGTTCCATTCTTTTTTTCACCCTTTCTTTAAAATTATGCCCATAATACTTTGAAGTATTATGGGCTAGAGTTATTCTTCAATTACATCCTTCATGCTGTAAAATCCCGGAGATTTTCCAATTATAAACTGTGCTGCCCTTATTGCGCCGTATCCAAAAACATCACGGGATAATGCGCTGTGGGATATTTCGATTATCTCTCCTCCGCCTGCAAATATAACATCGTGTTCTCCTACAATAGCGCCTCCTCTTACTGCATGTATTCCTATTTCGTTTTTAGTTCTCTTTTCAGTTTTGCCGTATCTTCCGTATTTATATTCAAATTTATTATTAAGAGAATTGTTTATTGCATCGGCTATTGATAGAGCAGTGCCGCTCGGAGAATCGAGCTTTTGATTGTGATGCTTTTCAATGATTTCAATGTCAAAATCCTTATATAAAACTGAAGCAGCCTGTTTTACAAGGGATATAATAAGATTCACTCCAAGGGACATATTAGCTGAATTTAGTATTGGTATATATTTTGAAGCCTCAATCATCTTTTGCTTTTCCTCAGGAGAAAAACCTGTTGTACAAATTATCAGGGGGACTTTTCTATCAAGTCCGAATTTTAATATTGAATCGAGACAGGAATGATTTGAAAAATCTATTAAAACATCAACATCTTCCTTAACTTCGGATAAAGAGGAATATACGGGGTAACTATTAATTGCTTTATCTATGTTGCTGTCAACTCCGCATACTATCTTTGCATCCTCCATTTCCGATATTAATCTTGATATAACCTGCCCCATTCTTCCGTTACATCCATGCATTAAGACCTTCATTTAATCACCCCTGTATGCTTATTCCATATTTAATCATTTCTTTTTTGAGAACCTCAAGTCCCTTTTGAGACATTTCAACAAGAGGAAGTCTTAAAGTTCCTACGTTCATTCCCATAAGGTTCATAGCAGCCTTTACAGGAATTGGATTTGTTTCTATAAAAAGAGCCTTTACAAGTGGGAGCATCTTTAGCTGAAGTTCTCTTGAACCTTCTATATCTCCGTTGAAATATTTTTCGCATAAGTCATGAGTATCCCTTGGGAGTATATTAGCAACAACTGAAATTACTCCCTTTGCTCCAAGGGATAAAATAGGAAGTATTTGGTCATCGTTTCCAGAATATATATCTAGATTATCGCCGCAAAGCTGTGCAATTTCGGCGATTTGAACTATGTTAGAGCTTGCTTCCTTTACTGCAACAATATTGTCTATTTTAGAGAGTTCATATAACGTTTCAGGGAGTATATTAAGACCAGTTCTTGATGGAACGTTATATATAATTATTGGCTTTGTAACGTTTGAGGCAATAGTTTTAAAATGTTCAATGCAGCCTCTTTGAGTTGTCTTATTATAGTATGGGGTAATAACTAAAAGCCCGTCAACACCAATGCTTTCAGCCCACTTGCTCATTTCTATTGCAGCTTTTGTGTTATTGCTGCCTGTTCCAGCTATTACAGGTATTCTTCCCTTAACTACATCTACAGTAAATTTAATTGTTTCCTTTCTTTCCTGCTCGCTCATCGTTGAAGCTTCACCGGTGGTTCCGCAAATTATAATAGCATCGGTTTTTTCTTTTATCTGCCATTCCAAAAGTTCTTCAAGTTTTTTAAAGTCAACGCCGTTTTCATTAAATGGGGTTATTATTGCAACTCCGGATCCTGTAAAAAGGCTCATTATAATCATCCTTTCATAAAAAATAATCTAATATTATTATATGCCTGCTAAAGTATTATTTACAGCACAATTTAAAGCTTTAAAATGCAGAATTTGAACTATTTTATAAGAAGCTGTGCAATTTGAACAGCGTTTGTAGCAGCGCCTTTTCTTATGTTGTCTGCAACTACCCACATATTGATTCCGTTATCTACGCTTTCATCTCTTCTTATTCTTCCAACAAACACTTCGTCTTTGTTTTCTGCATTTATAGGCATTGGATATTTATTCATAGAAGGATTATCCTCTAATACTATACCTGGTGCGTTTTTTAGAGCATCAAAAATTTCACTCATCTCAAAATTCTTATTGAATTCAATATTTATTGATTCGCTGTGACCATAAAATACAGGAACCCTTACCGTTGTTGCAGTTATTTTTAAATCTGGTCTGTGCATAATTTTTCTTGTTTCATTTATCATTTTCATCTCTTCTTTTGTATATCCGTTTTCAAGGAATACATCTATGTGGGGAATAACATTATATGCGATAGGATGGGGGAACTTTTTTTGAGGAATTCCCTTTACTCCGTTTAAAAGGTCATCATATCCTCCCATACCAGCACCAGAAACAGCCTGATAGGTTGAATAAACAATCCTTTTTATTTCAAACTTATCATCGAGAGGCTTTAGTGCAACTACAGCCTGTATAGTAGAGCAGTTTGGGTTTGCAATTATACCGCTGTGCCATTTTACATCTTCAGGGTTTACCTCGGGAACTACAAGAGGAACAGTATCGTCCATTCTCCAGGCACTGCTATTATCTATAACAACGCATCCCTTTGATGCTGCTATTTTTGCAAATTTAAGGCTTGTTGAGGCTCCGGCAGAAAATAGAGCTATGTCTATACCTCTGTCAAAGGAGTCTTCTTTTAATTCTTCCACTTCGTATTCCTTTCCTTGAAATTTAAGAAGGGAACCTTTTGATTTTGATGAAGCAAAAACATAAAATTTATCGATTGGAAGATTTCTTTCTTCTAAAACCTCAAGAAATTTTCTTCCTACCATTCCAGTAGCACCAACTACAGCTAGTTTAATACCCATAATATACCTCCTTAAAAAGTCTTCAATTTATTTTATGATTATTAAAAAGTATTATAACATATTAAAGAAATAAATAAAGATTCCGATTATTATATTTATGCAAAAAAATAAATAAAAATTATTTAAAAGGAATATGACATTTATACATAAAAAAAATTACATTAGTAATAATATATAATATCAGAAAGGGGCGATAAAATGGCAACTCCTTTTAAAAAGATAGTAAAAGCTAAAATAAAAGCAAAAAAAGAACTTACAGAGGAAGAAAAGGAGAGGGAAAAAATAAAATACGAAATAGCTGAAGAATTAGGCCTTGGGGATAAAGTAAAAAAGTTCGGGTGGAGCGGTCTTACAGCGGAGGAAACAGGCAGGATAGGAGGAATTATGACTCAAAAGAATAAGGAATCAGGCAGAATTTGGAACAAGAAATAATTTATAAATAGGATTTTAAAAGAGTAATTTTTCCTCTTATCTCATATTCTCCTATTGAAGAAGGAATAAGAAAACTGTTTCCTGAATTTATTTTATAATTTATGTTATTGTGTATTAATTCTCCTTCTCCTTCAACTGCTGTATAGGCATGGAAAGTCTGCCCGTTGCATTTATCTTTATAACATTTCTTTACGTTTATCTTATCAACAACGAAATACTTACAGTTTGCAATGTTTTCAACATCATACCCATCCAATATTATCTCGTCTTTTTTAATAATTTTTCCTTCAAAATCGAAATTTATTACATCTAATGCCTTTTTAATGTGAAGCTGCCTTTTCATTCCCCTTGAATCAACCCTGTTGTAGTCATAAACTCTGTAAGTTGTATCGCTGTTTTGCTGAATTTCTGCAACTACGATTCCATCAAGTATAGCGTGTATTGTTCCCGAGGGTATAAAAACTGAATCACCCTTTTTTACATTTACATAGTTTACATATTCTTCAAGATTTCCATTAGAAATAGCTTTTTCGAAATCTTCTTTTGAGATTCCTTTTTTTACGCCATAAATAAGCTTTGCATCTTCCTTTGCATCTATTATGTACCACATTTCTGATTTTCCCATATCACCCTCATTTAAAAGAGCATAATCATCATCAGGATGGATCTGTATTGAAAGTTTATCCTTTGCATCTATGAACTTTATAAGAAGTGGGAAGGTAGAAGTATCTGAACATTTTATACCAAGAATTTCTTCTTTGTATTTTTCTATTATTTCTTTAAGGGTAAGTCCCTTTAGGTTTCCGTTTGATACGATACTCATACCGTTTTTGTGGCAGCATATCTCCCAACTCTCCCCAATATTTCCCTCAGGGAGGGTTCTTTTAAACAGCCTTTCAAAATCTCTTCCGCCCCATATTATATTTTTATATACAGGCTCAAAAAATAATGGATAAAGCATAAATTTTTACCTCCTATATCTGTTCTATTTTAAATTATAAGATATAATATATTAAGAAGCAAATTAAATGGAAAAAGGATGAAGGATGATGGAGCAGTATGTAGAACTATCAAGTATTTATGACAAAATGATAGATGTAGATTATAATAAATGGATTTTATTTATTGAGAGATATTTTGAAAATAAAAATATGGGCTTAAAAGGAAAAAATGTTTTAGAATTAGGATGCGGAACAGGCAATATGACGTTAAAGCTTAAGGAAAAGGGGGCTAATGTAACGGCTCTAGATTTATCATCAAATATGCTTTCTATAGCTCAGGAAAAATTAAGACTTAAAAGATATAAGACTGATTTTATAAATCAGGACATGAGGAACTTTAATATAAATAAAAAATATGACTATGTTTTTTCTTTTTGCGATGGATATAATTACATAATAGAAGAGAATGATATAATAGAGAGTTTTAAAAATGTATATAATCATTTAAACATATGTGGGTATTTTATATTTGACATAAGTACACCATATAAGCTGAAGAATATTATCGGAAATAATACCTTTACGCTAAATGAGGATAACCTTTGCTATATTTGGGATAATTATTTGGAGGATGATATAATCGAAATGTATATAACCTTTTTTGTAAAGGAAGGAACTCTTTATAAAAGGTTTGAGGAAAATCATGTGCAAAGGGCGCATGATTTAGAAAAAATAAAAGAGTATCTTTATAGCTCTAAATTTAAAAATGTTGAGATATATGATGATTATAACTTTTCAAATATTAATGATAAAAGCATGAGAGCAGTTTTTATTGCAAAGAAGGAGGAATAGTATGGGATACGTTTTAAGAGCTACTGCATCAAATGGAGATATAAGGCTTTTTATGGCTGTTTCTACGGATATAGTTGAAAAGGCCAGAAAGATACACGACTTAACTCCTACAGCTTCAGCAGCCCTAGGAAGGACTTTAACTGCAGGTTCAATTATGGGGCTTATGCTTAAGGGAGATAAGGATAATCTTACTATAACGATGAATGGGGGAGGCCCTATAGGTAATATAGTTGTGTGTTCAAATTCTAAGGGGAATGTAAAGGGCTATGTTTCAAATCCTAAAGTTGAGCTTCCTTTAAATAGCAGAGGAAAACTTGATGTTGGAGGGGCAGTTGGAAAAAAGGGAATGTTGACAGTTGTTAAAGATATGGGGCTAAAAGACCCTTATGTTGGTCAGGTTCCAATTCAATCGGGAGAGATTGGAGAGGATATAGCCTATTATTTTGTAGTTTCAGAGCAAGTACCATCAGCTCTTGCTCTTGGCGTTTTAGTTGACAGGGATACTACAATTAAGTCTGCAGGAGGTCTTTTAGTACAGATGCTTCCTGGTGCAAATGAAATGCTTGGAGATATTATAACCTTCAGACTCCACGAGATACCGCCACTATCATCATTGATTGCAGAAAGTAAAACCGGGGAAGATATACTTAATATGCTCTTTGATGATATGGATCTTAAAATCTATGAAAAAATAGATGTGGATTATGTGTGCGACTGCTCAAGAGAAAGAGTCGAAAGAGCCCTTATAGCTCTTGGAAGGGATGAACTTTTAAGATTGAAGAATGAAGATAAGCACATTCAGATGCAGTGTCATTTTTGTGATAAGACCTATGAATTTGATGAAAATGAGATTGAAAGTTTGATTGAAAGCACTAAATAATAAAAATTCATTGTAAAAATACTATTATTTAAATATTTTGATTGAAACTTAAGCCATGTTATCAGAAGATAATGTATGCAGCTTTATATCAAAGGCTTCATATGTTGAGTCTGATAATATGGTTTAATTAGTATTTCAAGGTACTTTATAAATATATTTTTTAATGATTTTATGAATAGGTTATTTACTCTGAAAATAGCTGATATAATTTTTAATTAGAGATATTAAGGGAAAAAGATACTTGGTGAAAAAATATAAAAAATACTGTTGACATAATGATGATTTCAGGTTATTATAATAGATGTCGCTGCAAAAATAAGCGAAAAATAAAAGAGCGGTAAGCAGTTGACAAATAAATGCCCGCATGATACAATAATAATCGTCACAAAGGCGTGGGAGCATAGCTCAGCTGGGAGAGCATCTGCCTTACAAGCAGAGGGTCATAGGTTCGAGCCCTATTGTTCCCACCATATACGGCCCAGTAGCTCAGTTGGTTAGAGTGCCGGCCTGTCACGCCGGAGGTCGAGGGTTCGAGCCCCTTCTGGGTCGCCAACGTGGCCAGATAGCTCAGTCGGTAGAGCAGTGGACTGAAAATCCTCGTGTCGCTGGTTCGATTCCGGCTCTGGCCACCATCTATGCGGGAGGGGCTCAGTTGGTAGAGCGTCACCTTGCCAAGGTGAACGTCGCGGGTTCGAGTCCCGTCTTCCGCTCCATATGTGGCGCCATAGCCAAGCGGTAAGGCAGAGGTCTGCAAAACCTTTATTCCCCAGTTCAAATCTGGGTGGCGCCTCCATTAAAAAGCCTGTAATCTTAATGGTTACAGGCTTTAATGTTTTTTGTATGATTTTTAGGTTCTTTGTTAATTGTTGGGGGATTTTATAAAAATGCCTAAGAAAAGAATAGAAGATAATAAGAATAAAATATTTAAAATAGATACAACTTGCGAGATAATACGCCGAAGATAGATTTTGCGTTTAAGCATAAGGATAAAAATGTCCTCTTGTAATATGGATGGATTTATAGATGGAAATGTGAAGGCGATTGATGTGCTTACAAAGAAGAATGAAGATATCAAATACGCATACAACCGTCTAAAAATATAAAGATAAAAAAGCAAGGATTGAATATGAAGCAAAAATGGTAGCAATAAGGAATGAAATGATAAGGCTTCACGTTGCTGAGGAAAAAGGAAAAAAGAAGGAATAAAGCAAGGGACAATAAATGTTGCTAATAATGCTGAGCGTAGATATACCAATGATAATTTAAGCGACAGGACTTATAGAAGAAGAGATAAAAAAGATAAAAGAAGAAATAGAAAAATTTAAGAATTAATATATAGTACCTAAAAAGAGGAAGTAGTTAATACTGCTTCCTTTTTTTAGATCTTTTGTTAAGTGTTATGGAGAGTATAAAAAGGTTTCTTTCTTAATTGTTGAAGTTGGTGTTTTATAAAAGTTCATTTTTTCATTTTTAATTAGAAAAGAAAAGTGCCTTCTGATATATTGTAATTTGTAATATAAAGCATATAATTAAGATATAAATTTAAAATACAAAAAGTTTAAAAGTTCAATTTTTCAGTATTATTTATGAAAAAGAGGATGATTTGATGCAACTGAATAAAAGATCTGTTGAAATTTTAAAATATTTATTTAGTGCAGATGATTTTGTTAAGATTGAAGATATTGCAAAACGCTATAAGTTAACGGATAGAGCTATTAGGTATAACATTGATAGAATAGAAGATTTTATGGTTGAGAATGGGTTCTCTTATTTTGAAAGGGAATATAACAAGGGTATAAGGCTTAAAAAAGATGCAGGACTTGAAGAATTTATAATGAGTTTGCTTAGTGATAATAATATCGAGGCTACATTTCAGTATGTCTTTTCCAAAGAAGAAAGAATTAAATATACTGCAATTAAACTTTTACAAAGCAGTCACCCTCTTAAAGTTTCTTATTTTCAGGAATTATTTTTTATATCAAAAAACACCATGCTAAAGGAACTTGATGAGCTTGAAGAATATCTAAAAAAGAATGGTTTAAAACTTGTTAGAAAGCAAAAATACGGGATTTTTATTGAGGGCAGTGAAAGTCAAAGAAGAAAACTTGCCAAGGAATTAGTATTTGATATCGTATCTTATGAGGATATTTTAAATTATACAAGTAAAAAAATGGACTCTAATAGATATAAACATTTTCAGTTTGATATTTTATTTTCTGATATAGATATTGATTTTATTGATAGTTTAATAAAAATGGCAGAATCGGAGCTTTTAAGAAAGTTCAGTGATGAAGCTTATGGAGGGCTTTTAACCCATCTTGCTATTATGATTAAAAGGATACAGTTAAAAAAAGATGTTTATGCTTTAGGATTTATAAATGAGGATTTAAAAGATACTGTGGAATATGAAGTTTCGAAAAAGATTATAAAAAGCATTGAAGAAAGATATAAAATTTCTGTTCCTCAGGAAGAGATAGAATATATTACTCTTCACCTTCTAGGAGCTAAAATTATCAAGAATAAAGAAGATAATGAATATGCTGATAAGGGTTTATATAATGTTGCCCTTAAAATGACTGAAGAAATTGAAAGAATATATGGTATTGATTTTAAAGATTTAAAGGAAAGTATAATAGAAGGACTTGTACTACATTTGAGACCGAGTCTTTATAGAATTAAGTATAATTTTAAACTTTTAAATCCAGTTTATGAAGATGTGAGAAGTAAATATAATGAATTGTTTTTAAATGTAAAAAAAGTATCAAGGTATCTTGAAGAATTTATAAATAGCAAAATAGGTGATCACGAAATTTCATATATAACGCTTCATTTTGGAGCAGCTTTTGAAAGGTTAAGTATGAATGTAAATTATAAACCAAGGATAGTTATCGTTTGTGGAAGTGGTCTTGGAACAGCTAAAATGATAGCTTCTAAAATTGAAAGCGAGTTTAATGTTGAAATAGTGGATACTGTATCAAGCAGAGAGATTGAAAATATGAAAGAAGACTATGATTATATTGTAAGCACAATAGACATAGGTAAGATAAATAACAAAAAAAATATAAAGGTAAGTCCTTTGTTAACATTAAAGGATTATGAAAAACTTGAGAAATATTTTAATTATAAATTAAAAAGATTTGAAAATAATGATGATTTAAAGCTTGTGAACAGGCTTATAAATATTGTTAAAAAATATGCAGACATACCGAATATTGAACTTTTACAGTATGAATTTCTGCATGAGCTTAAAAATTATAAGGAATATTCGAAAACATGGAGGTACATTTATATGCTTAAGGATCTTATAACATGGAAAACTATATTACTAAATGCTGAATGTAATACATGGCAGGAAGCCATAAAACTTGGGACAGATATCTTAAGTGAAAATGATTGTATAGAGGATAGATATTATGATGCAATTATGGAGAATTTTAAAAATATAGGTCCATATATGGTTGTTGCTCCGGGGATTGTTTTATCTCATGCAAGACCTGAAGATGGTGTTAAAAAGCTTTCAATGAGTCTTGTAACTTTAAAAAATCCTGTAAATTTTGGGAGCGAACTTAATGATCCTGTAAAGCTTATTATTACCCTTGCAGCGATAGATAATGAAGCTCATTTAAAGGCTTTGTCTCAGCTTATGGAATTATTTATGAATAGCAGCGATATGAATGAGATATACAAGGCTAAAACTAAGGAAGAAATTATTCATATAGTAACTAAATATTCAAAATAGAAAAGGAGGTGAAATTATGAAAATATTAGTTTGTTGTGGAAATGGTCTTGGAAGCAGTTTTATGATTGAAATGAATATAAAAAAGGTTTTGAAGGAACTAAATGTAAAGGCAGAGGTTGATCATTCCGATTTAGCTTCTGCAAAGGGTATTAAAGCAGACGTATTTGTTGGGACAAGGGATATAGCAGAGCAATTAAAGGGATTAGGAAAACATATTATATCCTTAAATAGCATGATTGATCTTAATGAACTTAAGGAAAAGCTGAATGAAACTTTTAAAGAAATGGGAATTGTTTAAATTTAATATTAGGGGGAATTTAAATGTTAAAGGTTATTCTTGACATTTTGAGCGTTCCTGCAATACTTGTAGGACTTGTAGCCTTTGTTGGGCTTGTTGCGCAAAAAAAAGTCGGCAGCAGATACTATAAAGGGTACTATAAAAACTATAATGGGATTTTTAGTACTTGGTGGAGGAGCAGGAATAGTTGTAGGATCTCTTGGACATTTTGGAACTATGTTTCAACAGGGCTTTGGAGTTCAGGGTATAGTTCCGAATAATGAGGCTATAGTTGCTCTTGCACTTAAAACCTACGGTACTCAAACAGCACTTATCATGGCTTTCGGTATGGTTACTAATATTTTAATTGCAAGGTTTACAAAGTTAAAGTATATAT
>JAOADY010000025.1 GCA_026417075.1 Caloramator sp. | reverse complement strand
AAACTTATCTTCAATCCCATACTTTTCTTTAATAAATTCTTTACACAGCTTTTTGTTTCTTGGATAGTATATATCCTCTGCAGCAAGATGGGTTACAAATATCTTATCCTTGGGATAAGATAAAGCCTTTGCAATATCCTCTCTCGAATATTCTGATACGGTTATTATAGCATCGCAAAGGGGTATAATTTCAGGAATTTCCCTCATATAAATCTCATAATACTGAGGTCCTACGGTTTCTGGCATCCTAAAAGGAATTACATCGTGAAGGGTAATTACAAAGGGGCAGTTTTTTATCTTTGGAAGACCTATACCATTTTGAGGCACATGGTAAACGTCTATTCCTGTGTCTGTTAAAATGTTTGGTATATCTATTTCCACCCAAAAGTTTTCCTTCCTATCCTCGGATATCATCTTTATATCTATGTTATCCCCTGGGTTTAAGTCTGAAACGTTCTCATCGGGTAAAAAGAGAAGATAGCGGTTTATCTTATCAATAAGGTTTATATTGTATATAAGCTGAGAGGTATAGGTTCCTTTTCCTGTTCCCCTGTACCATCTTGCGGCTCTTGCGTCTATCCCTATATTCATAAAAACCTTTCCTAAAATTAATTACACTACATAATATGGATTATCAAAGTATAATGTGCCACAGAGTTGATAAGTGATAAAGTATAGCTTTTAAGGAAGTTAAAAAATATCCGCATAAGTGAAATGTAAATAAAGGGCTGTCTGCATTAAGAGATTTTATAATACAGACAGCCCTCTTTATCTTTTTTATACAAGACTTATAAATTTTTCTATATCCTCTTTTATAACGTTTAGGGAGCTTCTCCAAAAATCTATTGAGTGAATGTCTATACCCATAATTAGAGCGACATCTCTAACCTTCATTTTTCCAGTAACTTTAAGAAGGTTTTCGTAGTCTTCAAAGAATGAGCTTCCCTTCTTTACATATTCAGCATAAAGCCCCTTTGCAAAGAGTTCTCCAAAGGCGTAGGGGAAGTTGTAGAAGTTGCAGTCAGCATAGTAATAGTGGGGTTTGCAAACCCACATATAAGGATGAAGATAATTTTCATCAAGCCCATCGCCATAGGTTTGCCTTTGTGCATGGAGCATTATTTCCTTCAATTCTTCAACTGAAAGGGAGCTCTCTTCTCTTTTTCTAAAAACTTCTGTTTCAAAAATATATCTGCTTAAAATATCTACAATAACCTGTGTTGAGCCCTGAAGACCATTTTCAAGTATAGAAAGAGCTTCATCCTTTGAAGCTTTTTTAAGAGCTGCATTAGTTATCACAGTTTCATTAAAAATTGATGCTGTTTCTGCAAGGGGCATCGGATAATCACAGTTAAGGTAGCTTTCACTGGTGAGACAGTTTCCATGGAAAGCATGGCCAAGTTCATGGGCAAGGGTTGACATATCGTTAAAGCTTCCTGTAAAGTTAGCCATAATTCTCGATTGCCTTATGCAGTGAAGATTTGCACAAAAGGCACCGCTTTGTTTTCCTTTCCTTGGTTCTGCATCTATCCATCTGTTTTCAAAGGCATTATCAATAAACTTTGAAAGTTTTGGGCTAAAGGTTTTAAAATTTTCAACTATGAATTCTCTTGCCTCATCATAGGTAAATTTCATATCAGCATTTCCAACAGGTGCAAATAAATCATAGAAAGGAAGACCATTTTTATGACCTAATATTTCAGCCTTTTTCCTTAAGTATTTTCTAAAATGAGGAAGGCTCTCTTTCATAGCCTCAAGCATAGCAAAAAGAGTTTCTCTGTCAAGCCTTGAATCCTCTAAAGTTTTATCAAGAGGTGATTTGTATCCTCTTAATTTACAAAGGGTTATAACTTCTCCCTTTATTCCATTAAGACAGGCAGCTGAAGATTTTGCTATTTTTTCGTAGGATTTTAGCTCTGCTTCATAGGCATTTTTCCTTAAAGAGGCATCCTTTTCATAGGCCATGTTTCTTACAACAGGAAGAGGAAGGGATTGCTGCGTTCCATCTATTGTAATTTCAACAGTATGGTTTGAAATTAAATTTTCCTGAAGTTTAGCCCATGCCATAGAACCTGTTGTTTTCATCTTTGATATTATTACTTCTTCCTTTGTATCTAAAAGATATTTTGATTTTTTATTGATTTCTTTAATAAAAAATTCGTGTTCCTTTAAAAGATCAGATTTTGATATTATCTCATCTAAATTATCTAATCCCTTGAGCCATTTTTGAAATTCTACCTGGGGCTTTGTAAGGGATGTTATTTTATCTTCAAGTTTTTCAAGGTAGTTTAATGCTTTAGTATCGTTAACATCAACGCTTAAAATTAAAGATACATAGCTTGTAAGGCGGGAATATAAATGACCGAAATTTTTTGACATTTCTATGTATTCTTCAATTGCCTTTAAAGAATCCTTATTGTCAAGATTTTCTGTAAAGCTTATAAATTCATCGATTTTTTCATCGCAAAGTTTTAAATCATCTAAAAACTCTTTAGAATCATAGGATGTATAAAGATCATCGAGGCTCCAGCGCATATTCATAAAAATTACCCCCTTTAGAAAAAATTAGTATTATAATTATATTTTAGTTTTAAAGAAAAGTATAATCAATATTTATATTTTAATTTCTATTTTCAAATTAAGTATCATAATAAAAATTATTCTTCTCCCCAAATTTTATCATATATAATAAAGCATTAACATATAAAATAGATAAGGGGGCGATTGTATGGTACGTGAAACCGAAATATCAAATCAGTTCGGATTTCGAATATATGAATTAGTGCCAATGAAGGGAGTATATTTGTTAAAAACTGATAAAGGTAACAAGTGTTTAAAAAAGGTAAACTATGGAATCCAAAAGATTATGTATTTATATAAAGCCAAGGAACACATTATACAAAATGGTTATGAAAGGGTAGATAAATATGTTTTAGCTTTAGATGGATCCCCCTATGCATTAGTCAACGATGACATATATGTTGTAACTGAATGGATTGAAGGCAGGGAGTGCGATTTCAAAAAGATTGAAGACTTGAAAAAAGCCTCTGCAAATCTTGCGTGTTTTCATTTATCAGCAAGGGGGTTTATTCCAGATGAAAATCTTAAAGTAAGAAATGATATAGGGAAATTGCCGACAACCCTTGAAAAAAGAGTTTCAACCCTTAATAAGATGTATGATATAGCAAGAAAAAATAAAAAAAAGAGTGAGTTTGATGAAATATATATGTCTAATGTAGATTTCTATATTAATCTTGCAAAGGAAGCTATTAATTTTTTAGATAGGGATTCATACTATAAAGTATGTAATGAATCAATAAAAGAGAGCGTCCTCTGCCATCATGATTATACTTACCATAATATAATATTTGACAGTAGCGATAACGCTCATATAGTTGATTTTGATTACTGTAAATCAGAGGTACAAATATATGATGTTGCAACTTTGATGATAAAATCTTTAAAGAGGCTTAACTGGAACGTTGATTACGCAAAGATTATACTCTCTTCCTATAACAGTATAAGACCTATATCAAGGGAGGAATACAATATACTTAAAACTCTTTTGATATTTCCTCAAAGGTTTTGGAGGCTTGCAAACAGATATTATTATAAGGAAGCTGGATGGAATGAGTTTTCTTTTACAAAGAAGATTAATGAAATAATTGATGAAAGAGAAAAATATATGGCTTTTCTTGAAAAGATGAATGAAATAATGTAAGCTGATTTAAAAATATAAGGCTGTGATAATTATAAATTGAAATTATCACAGCCTGCTTATTTACATGTTACATATCAGAATAAATTAACTTGAAAAAATAAAAATAAAACAACCTAAAAAAGCAACTAAAACATATAAAAAAACGGCAGATTAAATAATTTGCTCCATCAAAAATCTTAAAAAAATCAAATTATAATACAATAAGATATGTTAAAAAATTGGGGCTTTGCCCCAACCCCCGGGATTTATTGCATTTTTTCTTTCAAGATGTATGAAAAAAGGTAGTATTGATATTATACCACCCTTTTTCATACATCTTGTATAGAGTTCTGATAAGTGCTCAGGTTGTATCCCTACATTGCCCTATCCCCTTGTCAGACAAGAAACTATAAAAATTTTGGCTGTCCACTAAATACAACGATACGTGGATTTTTAGAATCCATATTCCCTTATGTGTACGCAATATTTCAAGTTTGACGGTAGCCTGTGTAAAATCATTAGATATAAAATTATACTTTGTTTCAATTTCATTACTAAAAGGATTAAAATCCATATTATAATATGCTGTAAACATCATTTTTTATCCTCCATAACATTAAATGGTAAAAATTCTACAGCTTTTTTAGCTGTATCACGGGAAACCTTTGAATTTGCTGTTTTTTATGTGTTTTAGTTGTTTTTTTAGGTTGTTTTATTTTGATTTTTTTAAGTTAATTTATTGTGATATGTACCAATAATTATTAACTGGCATCCTCATCACATATAACAGTTGAAGTATCATAAATAGTAGCATAAAATTCAAAATCCTGCTAAAATATTAATAAAGATATTGGAGGTATATAGTATGCCTAAGAGTAAAAAAGAAAATAAGCGAATTGAAATTCAAAATGCATACAATGATAACAAATTAATACCACCTAAAATAGATTTTGTCTTTAAACATATATTCGGCAATGAAAAACACAAACAAGTATTAATATCTTTTCTAAGTGCAGTGTTGAAAGTACCAAAAGAAGAGCTTGAAGGTTTAGAAATACTAAATAGCGAACTAATAAAGAACCATGAAAAAGATAAAAAAGGTGTTCTAGATGTTAGAGTAAAAACAAAAGACCAAAAAGAGATAGACATAGAAGTACAGATACTTGATATCGGCTATATGGCAGAAAGGACTCTCTTTTACTGGAGTAAGATGTATAATCAACAAATAGAGTCAGGTGGAAAATACACAGACCTTAAAAAGTGCATAACAATAAACATAGTAGATTTTGACGTAACGCCTTTAAAGAAGCTAAATTCAACATTTCACATATTTGAGGATGAAACTAAATTTAAGTTAACGGATGTTTTAGAAATACACTTCTTAGAGTTAAAGAAGCTGTATAACCCTGAGATACCAAGGGATGAAAATGATCCATTAGTAATGTGGATGGAATTCATAGATGGAAATAAGGAGGTGATTGATGTGCTTTCAAAGAAGAATGAAGACATCAATTACGCATACAACCTTTTAAAAATAATAAGCAAAGATAAAAAGGCACGAATGGAATATGAAGCAAAGATGGCTACAATAAGGGATGAGATGACAAGACTTCATGTGGCTGAAGAAAAAGGGAGAGAAGAGGGAAAAATGGAAGGAAAAATGGAAGCAACAATAAATGTTGCAAGAAATCTAATTGCATTAGGTGTTAACTTAGAAATGATAATAAAAGCTACAGGACTTACAAAAGACGAAATAAACAAGATAAAGTCAGAGATGAATAATCAAGTACATTAAAAAAATAAATAATCTAGTGGCAAAGGCTACTTCCTCTTTTTTTATGCCTAAAATATTTATTACACATCACAATAAATTAATTTAAAAAAATCAAAATAAAAGTAAGCGTCAAAAATAGACGCATAGAAATAGGCAGATACTCCTGATAAAATTACAGGTATAAAAAAGGAGGTATCTGTTATGGAAAGTACATGGGATAAACAATATCGACTGATGGCTTCTTAAAGATTGATGATAACGGAACTGAGAGAGCAATAAAGCCTTTTGTTCTTGGAAGAAAAAATTGTTTTTTCGCCTAAAGGAGCAAAAACAAGTGCAATTATCCATAGCGGAAACGACTAAAGCAAATGATCTAAATATTGAAAAGTATTTAGTTTATCTTATGGATGTGTTTTGTAATTTTGATAAGAAAGATGTAGTTGCGCTGTTAAGATATATGCCTTGGTCAAAAGAGTTTCCTTGTGAATTAAAACTTGAAAGTAAAAATATTCATGAATAAAAGATAAAAATTCAGTAGAAGGCTTTACAGATTACTCTACTGGATTTATTTTATCAAAGTATAAATGGGTAGTGAATACGGAGATTTTTTGACGCTTACAAAAAAGCCTCCTTTGTGTTTAGTTTCTAATCAAAACTATTAAAACACAAAGAGGCTTATTTTTTTAGTTTTAATTATTTCCAATTGTGATTGTCAACAAGTAGTTTTTACTTTGATGCAACATTAGAAGGGTAAAACCTCTCTATTTTAACTATTCATTACTTTCAGTAAGAAAATGCTGCACCCAATAAAGCTCTCCCTTTTTACCCACATCTAAACTTACACCTATTTTCGTATACTCTGGTGTTAATATGTTTTTTCTATGCCCTTCTGAACTCATCCACCCTTGCATTACTGCTTCTGCATTTGTAAAACCTAGTGCTAAATTTTCCCCTGCTGCACTAAAATATTTTATACCTACCACTTTATATATATTTAACAAATTTTCTAACCCCGGTGTTGTTGAAGTATGACTTATATAATTGTTTACTGCCATATCCTCTGCTTTTAGTTTTGCTGACTGCATTAAGCGAGCATCTTTTACAAGTGGCTTTAAACCGTTTTTTACTCTCTCTTCATTTACCAATCTTATTACTTCATCTTGGTAAAATTCTCTGTTTTTCTTTATTTCTTCTTTCCTTTGCTCTGCTTCAAGAAATGCTTTCCTTTCTTTTTCTGCTATTATTGTATTTACCTTTTGTTTTGCTTTTTGTATACACTTTTCTATATTTAATGCTTTTACCCTTTTTTCTATATCCTTTACTTTAGCTTTATCTTTTATTTTTAATTTTGCATAATTTATTATATTACTTGCAGTTAAAGCATTTTCTAATGTTGTTATACAATCTTCTATTTCTAATTCATCATCTGATTCTTCACACACATTAATAAACTGTTTTGTTTGTTCTATTAAATTTAAAGATACTTTATAATAAAAAATATCATTATTATTTGTAACTTTTGATTTCTTTATTGTCGTTTTAGTAGCACCTAAAACATTAATATTAATACTTAACATTATTACCAATATAAATATTATTACTTTTTTCATTTTTTTCAACCTTTCTTTATATCTTAAATTAAAATAATTATAACACACCTGTACGTTCTTTTAAACGCATAAAACTTTGTATTTGTCAAGCGAAAATCGGTTCTTTCCAAAGTTAGCTGAAGATATTATGTTATTTTTGATATACTGATATAGTAATTCGACTAAAGGAGAAAATTATAGTTATGGAAACATTAATTGGATTATACATAAAAATTCAACAAAATATAAATATAATATACATATTTAAAGAATAAATAAAGTAAGTCAGGAATTATTCTAATCAAGAACCATATGGAGTTAGCAGGTTGCAATGACTATTAATCTGTAATATCTACCTTCTAAGAGAAACGTAAAGTAGAAAATCTTATTTGAGATTAAAAACATTAACAAAAAAAGAATTATTCCCATATTATGTAATATACTACCTATGGGGGTGATTCTGTGGATGAATTTAATGTAGGGGATATAGTTGTACGGAAATCCTATGGAGGGGATGTTTATTTTAAAATTGTTCAAATAATAAGAAGACAGGATGGACAAAAAGTTTACTTGCTAAAAGGGACAGAACTTAGAATTTTAGCGGATGCTTTCGAGGGAGATCTTGAAAAACCAAGCTTTGATAGGATAAACGATAACAATGAAAATTATAAGAAAAAGGTAAGTGCTTCGATAAAGAAAGTTCTTCTTCAGAGAAAATCAAACATATATACAGGAAAGGGCATACTCTCACAAAGAACAGCAGAAAATGTTTCAGGAAAGGCAGGAAAGGTTCTTCATATCGATGGAGATGAGGAATATCTCGACATATGCCTTCGGGGATACAGGCAGCTCGGAATTAAAGCCTTTGGAAAATTAGTTTCAGAATCATCACAGCCTATGGCTATACTTCCTCTGCTTAAAGAATACAGGCCGGATATTTTAGTTTTGACTGGTCATGATGCTATGATTAAAGGGACTAAGGATTATAAAAATCTTGATAGTTATAGAAATTCGAGATATTTTGCTGAGGCTGTAAAAAATGCTAGAGAATACGAACCATCCTATGATGATCTTGTTATATTTGCAGGTGCTTGTCAATCATGTTATGAGGCTATTATGGATGCAGGTGCTAACTTTGCAAGTTCGCCCCATAGAGTTTTAATTCATGCCCTCGATCCGGTTTTTATATGTGAAAAGATAGCATATTCGAGCATATCAAAATTCATTTCACCTATAGAGGTTTTAGAAAATACAATAACAGGGGAGAAGGGCATAGGAGGACTTCAGACAAGAGGAAAATATAGAGAGAGTTCTCCTAAATCTCCATATGAGTAGGGGTGTTTTTATGGGGAATATTTTAATAGATGTTTATGATAAAAATAATAACTTATTTAAGGCAGAAATAGAAGAAGTACTATATTATGAGTTATTAAAACTTGATATAGTATTTAGTGAAATTGAGGCTGCAAAAGCAGTTGCAGTTTTAAAAAGAAGTGAATTATCAAGATATATAAAAAATACAAAATATTATTCAAAAAATGAAGAAATGCTTTTAATTGATGATTTGAATTTTCAAAAAAATAATTCTCTTTTAAAAAGAGCAATAGATGAAACCTCAGGTATAATAGCTTTATATAAAGATATTCCTGTTGATTTTTACTATACTGAATGTTGTGGAGGAGGAATTTCAAATTCTGAAGATGTTTTAGGGAAAAAGATAAATTATTTAAGAAAGGTGTTTTGCCAATATTGTAGCAAAAAATATAATGAAAAGATTGTAAATATAGAAGAGATACAAAAAAAGCTAAGTAGAAAATATAGCTATAAAGAGGAAACGGGGAATATAATAAGGGATGTTTTAAGAGATGAAACAGGAAGAATAATAAGTTTAAATGTTTTAGGCAAAATTATGAGCGGTGAAGAATTTACAAAGCTTTTAGAACTTAATAGCAGCAGAGCATATTTTCTTGAAAAAAGTATTTCAATAAAAACTATCGGAAAAGGTTCAGGACTTGGAATATGTCTTGAAGGGGCAAATAATATGGCAAAACAAGGAAAGAAATTTGAGGATATTGTAAATTATTACTATACAGGAATTGAATTTTCGAAGCTTAATCAAGATGAAATATCAGGTTCTTTATCAGGCAGGAAAATAGTAATAGATCCGGGTCACGGAGGAGAGGATAATGGTAATGAGATAAATGGGATATTTGAGAAGGATATAAACCTTATAATCGCTGAAAATTTAAAAGAGAAGCTGAAAAAAATAAAGGCTGATGTAATCCTTACTAGGGATTGTGATAAGGAACTTTCTTTAATAGAGAGGGTTAAAATTATAAATATAGAGAGACCTGATTTTTATATAAGTATTCATCAGAATAGTTTTGTGATGCCAACTGTAAATGGGGTCGAAGTGTATTGCTATTTAAACGATAATGAGGCAAAGAAACTTGGAGAAATAATCTGCAGTAGCATAAGTAAAGATTTAGATACTGTAAAAAGAGGGGTAAGGTTTGCAGACTATTATATTTTAAGGGAATCAAAGGTTAGCGGAGTTTTAATAGAGTGTATGTATATGTCAGGAGATAAGGATAAATTAAAATATAAATATAAAAATTATTTAACAATTGCAGATTCTATATATAAAAGTATTTGTCTTTTTTATAACGTTGAACCCTGAAAAGCCGCTTGGGTTCAGCTTTTTTATTGTGTTCAAAGCATGATAAAAATTTATATTATATATGTCAAGGCTTAATTATATATAAAAATAATAGATAAATCATGATTTTTTTATTTACTTAGCTTATTTATAATTTGTTAACAATAAATAAACATAATTTTAATATTGACACCATTAAAAATTGTTGATAAAATATTATGTTTTTTTATTGACGAAATATATTTTATGGTGTAAAATAAACATGGAAAGAGGGTGTTTTTATGAAAGGTAAAGAAGTTTTAAGTGCTATTAAAAAGGATATAGATGAGCACGTTGGTGAAAAAGTTCTTTTAAAGGCTAACAGTGGAAGGCGAAAAGTAATAGTAAGAGAAGGAATCCTTGAAAAAACATACCCTAACATCTTTGTTATACGAGTTGATGGAACAGATAATTCTTCAAGAATGGTATCATACAGCTATTCAGATATATTGACGCAGACAGTTCAATTAGTATTTAAGAATAATAATGTTGCTATTGGATAAACCGATTAGTTCGGTTTATTTTTTTTCAAATTTTGTAATAAGTAGTATATGAAAGGCATATTTTCAAAAATAAAATTATATACTATAATAGTAAATTTTGGGTGGGAGGGATATAATGTCCGTAGAACTTATAAGGGATATAATAAATTACGAGGAGCTTATAGGGGAAGGCGCAAGTCAAACGATGGTTAGCGGAGACATACTAATAAATGACAGAAACCCTGAAATATCAAGAGTGCTTAACATGGATGGAAAAGTTTTACTTGTAAGCAGCGAGGTTGTTGAGGACAAGATAATACTTGAAGGAAGGATGAATTTTGATATTCTCTATGCATCCACAGAAGAAAACAGAGGCATATATAAAGTTGGGGCATCAACAAACTTTACCCATAATATACAGGTAATAGGCGCAATGCCTAATATGTACAGTAAAATTTTGGCATATATTGAACATATAGAATATGAACTTTTAACAAATAAAAAGATAAAGGTTAATGCGGTTATTAATCTTAAAGGGGTAGTTTACAATAGGAAGACTGCAGAGGCTATTATGGATATAAAGGGGCAGGATATTCAGCTTCTTAAAAATGCAGTACAGGTAGATGAATGTTTAGCATCGGATAGTGCACAGATAGTAATTAAAGGAAACATGGAAATAGGGGAAGATAAACCTCAGGCAGATTCAATACTTAAAACGGATGTCAATATAGGTAAAAAAGATATATTTGTTCAGGATGGGAAGGCTACTATAAATGCTTGTGCACATATTAGAGTAATGTATGACTCTAATAATGGGAATGAAGTATATATAAGCGAGCAGGATTCAGCCTTTACCCATGAGATTGCACTTCCTGAGGTTAAATCTGACATGAGATGCGATGTGTCTTTTAAAGTTGAGGATGTAAATGCGAGGATATTGGAAAATGAAAATGGAGAGAGAAGAATAATTGAATGTGAAGTTATTCTTGGGATATCGATGAAGGGTTACTTAAAGAGGGATATTCAGATTATAGATGATGCTTACTCTCCTGAAGAAAGATATGAGCTCGAAAAGAATAGTATAAAAGCAAACAGCTTTTTTGGAGAGGGAAGTGACAGTCAGACTATAAAGGAAAGAATAGTTCTTCCTCAGGAGAGCGAAACAATAGCTCAGGTTAAACATGTTACTGCAAATCCTGTTATAACTGATGTTAAGGTATTTGAAGATAAAGTAGTTGCTGAAGGGGTTGTAAGCTGTTGTATAATGTATATGATGGCGAGTGAAGAAGGCGGCATGGCAAGCTATGAAGAGGAAATACCCTTTAAATCTGTTATAGACATGATGGGAATTAAAATAGATATGATGCCTGAGGTTAATGTTGATATTCAACATATAGCCTTTGAAAAAGTATCACCAAGAGAAGTAGATGTAAAGATTATTGTTGAGAGCAATGTGAAGGTTTTTCATAGAATTTCATTAGATTTTGTAAAGTCTGTTGTTGAGTGTGAAATACCTGAAAATATCAAAAATATGCCAAGTATTGTAATATATGTTGTTCAAAACAACGATACTCTTTGGAAGATTGCAAAGAAATATGGAACGACAATTGAGGATATTGTAAAAATAAACGATTTAGATAACCCAGATGTTATAATACCTGGCATGAAACTTTTAGTACCTAAAAAGACCTTTATGAAATAAATAATAATTTTAGGGCTGTCGCATTAAGAGATTTACATACAATATATTGTTGTGTGTATTCTTGATGGGGTAGCCCTAATTATTTCTATTATATGTATAATCAATATTTTTTAAATTACGATCTCACAAATATTATTAGGTATATTGTGAGATTTTTTATTTTTATAACAATAATATAAAAAATAAAAATTAATTTTTGTATAAAGATAGTTATAGTGGTAAAAAATATTTAATACATTAATAACTTTTGGTGATGGTATGGAAAGATATTATGGAAATTTAATAATAATCGGTGGTAACGAGGATAAAGATGGAGAATGTGAAATATTAAAGGAAGTAGTAAGAAAATCCAAAGAAAAAGAAGGATATCTGACTATTGTTACAGCTGCTACGGACTACCCAAGAGAAGCTGGGGAAAAATACAGAAAAGTTTTTGAAAAACTTGGATATAGAGGAATAGAAATTGTTGATATTAAAAAGAGAAAAGATGCTATTAATAACGAATATAAAGAGAAAATAGGAAAAAGTAGTTGCATTTTTTTTACAGGCGGTGATCAGCTTAAAATAACCAGCTTAATAGGAGGAACAGTTTTTTTCGAAAGCCTAAAGTGTGCCTTTGAAAGGGGTGTCTTGATTGTTGGTACTAGTGCGGGGGCATCCTGCCTTTGTACGACTATGATAGTTTCAGGGAAAGATGAAGATTCTCCGAGAAAATGTACTATTAAGATGGCTCCAGGTCTTGATATTATAAAAGGGGTTTTAATCGACCAGCATTTTGCTCAAAGGGGAAGATACGGAAGACTCCTTAATGCTGTTGCCCAAAACCCTGAAATAATTGGAATAGGAATAGATGAGAATACTGCATTAGTTATAGAAGAAAGCCCTATATTCAGGGTAATCGGAAGCGGTGCTGTTACGGTGGTAGATGGTCATACAATAACCCATATGAATGTTTCAGAGCTTTCTCCTGATGAAACCCTTGCAATAACTGATGTAAAGTTACATGTGCTTCCAAAGGGATATAAATATGATATAAGACAGAGAAAACCTTTGTTTAATAATTTTAAGGAGGTAAAAAATGAAAATAATAGATGAAAGAATATATACCGGAAGAAACATATACAGCCATAAACCCTGTATAAGGCTTACGATTGATGTTGAAAATCTTGTTGATATTCCTACAAAGGATATAGAAAATTTTAATTCAAGGCTTATTGAAGCCTTTCAAGGGCTTAAAAAGCATAAATGTTCTCTTGGATATGCTGGAGGGTTTATTCAAAGGCTTAATGAAGGCACATATCTTCCTCATGTATTTGAGCATGTACTTATTGAAATGCAGAATATGCTCGGATTTAATAATGTAAAATATGGAAAGGCAAGACTCCTTGAAGGAAGTATATATAATATAGTATTTCAATATGAACTTGAAGAAGCTGCAAAGTTATGTGCTGAATATGGGCTTAAATGTCTTAATAATTTCATTGAAAATAAGGATTATGATATTAAAGAAGCTTTGAATTATATAGAAAAGGCGATAGAAAGTGTAAGGCTTGGGCAAAGCACTCTTTCAATTTATAATGAAGCTGTAAAACGAGGGATACCAGTAATAAGAATAGGGAAAAACAGCATATTGCAGCTTGGTTATGGCAAATATCAAAGAAGGATTGAGGCTTCTATTACTGATGCAACATCTACTATAGCTGTTGATATATCCTGTGATAAGGCTATGACAAAGGAGCTTTTAAAAAACGCTTGTATCCCTGTTGCTGATGGAGATATTGCAAACAGTCCTGAGGATGTAATTAAAATATGTAACAGGATAGGTTATCCTGTTGTAATAAAACCTGTTGACGGTAACCAGGGCAAAGGGGTTACAGTAAATGTATCTAGAGATGATGAAGCTTTAAAAGCATATTGTGAAGCATCAAAAATAAACACCAGAGTTATTGTAGAAAAATATATTGAAGGCAAAGATTACAGGGTACTTGTTGTAGATGGGAAAGTTTCAGCAGTAGCTTTAAGAATGCCGCCAAAGGTTATAGGGGATGGGATAAGCAGCATAAAGGAACTTATAGATATAGAAAATATGAATCCTCAAAGGGGTTATGGACATGAAAAACCTTTGACGAAGATACCCTGTGATGAGAGTGTTGTAAATTACTTGAATTCCATGAATTTGAGTCTTGATTATATACCATCAAAAGGTGAAACTGTTTATCTAAGGCAAAATGCAAACCTCTCAACAGGAGGGACTGCAAAGGATTGTAGCGACATTATTCATCCTGATAATATAAATTATGCTGTAAGAGCAGCAGAAACTATTGGGCTTGATATTGCTGGTATTGATATTTGTACAAAGGATATTTCAAAGCCTTTAATAGATAGCAATGGTGCTGTAATAGAAGTTAATGCATCACCTGGACTTAGAATGCATATTAGTCCAACCTATGGTAAAAGCCGAAATGTAGCATCGGATATAATAGACTATCTTTTCCCTGATCCTAAAAAAACATCTATACCAGTAATATCTGTTACTGGAACAAATGGTAAGACAACTACTGTAAGAATGATTGGGCATATTTTAGCTATGAAGGGTTTGCACGTTGGAATGACTACAACAGGAGGAATATATATAGATAATAAATGTGTTTTAAAAGGCGATACTACAGGACCTGATAGCGCTCTGACAATTCTTATGGATAAAAGGGTTGAAGCTGCTGTGCTTGAAACTGCCAGAGGAGGAATAATAAGAAGAGGTCTTGGATATGACCTTGCAGATGTTGGGGTAATAACTAATATATCCGATGATCATCTTGGAATCGATGGTATTGAAACTGTAGAAGATTTAATAGATGTAAAATCTCTTGTTGCTGAAGCTGTTAAAGATTATGGGTATGTAGTTTTAAATGCTGATGATGAAAGCGTTAATAGGTTAAAACAAAGGGTAAGAAGCAATATAGTTTATTTTTCTAAAAATCCTGAGAATATAATAATAAAAAAGCATATATTAGGTGGAGGATTGTCAGTATTTTTAAAAGACAATTTTATATATTTTGCAGATGGAGAAAAAATTCATCCTGTTGTTGATATTAGGGAAATGCCATCAACCCTTAATGGAAAGCTTCAGTACAATATTGAAAACGCAATGGCAGCCTGCAGCGCCTGTGGGGCATTGAATGTTGATATAGATATTATTTCAAAAGGGCTTAAAACATTTTATCTTGACGGTATTCAAAATCCAGGACGATTTAATGTGTATAATATGAATAACTTTAAAGTAGTTGTGGATTATGGACATAATGTTCAGGCTTTTAGGGCGGTTTTAAATGCTATAAAAAATATGGAAGCTAAAAGGCTTGTAGGTGTAATTGGAGTTCCAGGAGATAGGATGGATGAAAGCATTATTAAATGCGGATATATCTGCGGTTGCGGATTTGATTATATATATATTAAAGAAGACGTTGATAAAAGAGGAAGAAAGGAATTTGAAGTTGCAAAACTTCTTGAAATGGGCGTTATACAATCAGGGAAAAGATATGAAGACTATAAAATTATATTAAATGAAGGAGAAGCTCTTTTAAAAGCTATGGAAAATGCAATTGAAGGAGACTTGATTGCAGTTTTTTATGAGGATTATGGTTGTATTATGAAGGCAATTGAAAAATATAAATTGGAATCGAAAGAAATTAGTAACTTCAAAAATATTTCGGCTATATAAGATTAGGTTGTCCTAACCTTTTTAACAACTTTAAAATTAATTGAAGGAATTTAATAATTAATATATAATATTATTACCAGGAAAAATATGAAAGGTGGGATAGAAATGGATGAAATTAAAATTATATGTCCCGCTAAAATAAATCTTTCTCTTGACGTTACAGGTAAAAGAGAAGATGGATATCATTTTGTTAAAATGATTATGCAGAGCATATCCCTTGAAGATGTAGTTACTGTAAGAAAAATTAAAGATGGAATTAAAATTTATTGTGATTCAACTGATGTGCCCTGTAATGAAACTAATTCGGCATATAAGGTGGCAAAACTTATGTTCGAAAGATATAAAATAGAAGGTGGAGTAGAAATACTAATAGATAAAAAAATACCTGTTGCAGCGGGGCTTGCAGGGGGGAGTACAGATGCGGCAGGGGTTATTAAAGGGATTAATATACTTTATGATTTGAATATATCTCTTAATGATATGATGGATTTAGGGGTTAAGATAGGAGCTGATGTACCTTATTGTATTATTGGTGGTACAGCTTTGGCAGAAGGGATAGGAGAAATTCTAACTCCAATAAAGCCTGTTGAAAATTTATGGTGCGTTTTGGCAAAACCCCAGTTTGCAGTTTCAACAAGAGAAGTTTACAGCAGGCTTAAAATAGATGAAATACCAAAGCATCCTGATATTAATAAATTAATTACGTATATAGAAAAAAAGGATTACAAAAATCTTGCAGAGAATATGATAAATGTACTTGAAACTGTTACTATAAAGGATTATCCTGTTATTTTTGAAATAAAAAATATAATGATGGAGTTTGAGGCTTTAGGGAGCCTTATGAGTGGAAGTGGGCCTACTGTATTTGGTTTGTTTGAAAATAAAAGCTCTGCAGAAAGATGCTATAACAGGCTTAGGGATTATCTTAAGGAGGTATTTCTTGTTAAGACTTGCAATTAGGGGGGATAGATATGGTTAATGCGCTAATACTTGCGGGAGATAAAGGGACAAATGGAGAACCTAAGGCTTTATTAAAAATTAAGTCTATGTATATGATAGAATATGTAATAAAGGCTCTTAGAGAATCAGGTTCTGTGTCTAAAATATATGTTGCCGGAGATGATATTTTAAAAGAAAAAATAGGGCATTTGATAGATGGTTTTATTAAATCTACAGGCAGTATTATGGATAATGTACGAAATAGCATTAAAACAATTAAAGATTTTGATACACCTCTTTTGCTTTGCACTTCTGATATACCTATGATTAGCGGAGAAGCTGTTGCAGATTTTGTTAAAAAATGTGAAGAAAAGAAACTTGATATAGGATACCCAATAATACATAAGAGTCTTAACGATAAGAAATACCCGGATGTTAAAAGAACCTATGTTAAGATGAAGGATGGAGTTTATACGGGGGGAAATATAGTATATATGAACCCCAATGTGGCAGAAAACTGTACTAAAAAAGCTGAACTTCTTATTGAATATAGAAAGAAACCTTTAAAAATGGGAAAAGTTTTAGGATTTACTTTTCTTTTAAGACTTGCCCTTGGAATTCTTCCAATTAGCGATGTAGAAGAAAAAATATGCAGTATGTTTCAAATAAAGGGAGGAGCTATTGAAACTTCTTATCCTGAGATAGGAAATGATGTTGATAAAGAGTCGGATATAGATTTTGTAAACAAATACATATCCTAGGGGGAACCCTTAAGGCAGTATAATTATCGGTTATAAAGCGATGATTATACTGCCTTTTTCTATTTTTACCTTCGCAGTTATTTTGCTTTTTTTATTATTGTGGAATAAATAATCCTATATTAGCACAAATTAAATAAAAAGGTGGGAGAGAATATGTCGGTTGTTTTGGAGTTTATAGTTAATACCTTTGACTTTAATGTTTATATACTTTTTATAATATCAAGTATTCTTTTGCTATTTTTGGATTCTAAGGAATACAAAAAAGAAAACTTAACAAGAGAATATAAGTTTGCAAAATTTGTTGGAGTTTTTTATATAATTCTGGGAACTATTTTGTTTCTAGTAGCAAGATACATAAGACTATAGGAGTGATATTATGGCTTTTTTTAATAACAAAAGGTTTAAATCTCCAAAACCTCTTGTTGATTATAAACCTGAAACCAAGACGGATATAAGTGAAAAAATAGATGATAATATTATAAAAATAAAAGAAACTTTTAAAGACTCTGATGATGTTGTATTTAGAGAATTTGTTGTAGGTGGAGAGAATGGTAGAAGGATGTTTTTAAGCTATATCGATGGTATGAGCGATAAGGCGCTTTTAGATGATTTTGTTTTAATGCCTTTAATGTTAACCTCAAGGGAAGTAAAACCAGATTATGAGGAGATAAAAAACAATCTTGTCAATATAACTAAAAATTCAACACTAGCAGTTACTGACTTTAAAGAAGTTGAAAAATTAGAAGAGGTTTACTTATCGATTTTGTCAGGAGAAGCTGCCCTTTTTATAGATGAATATAATAAAGCTATTATTGTAGCAACAAGGCTTTGGCCTGCTAGAAATACAAGCGAGCCTTCAGCAGAAACTGTAATTAGAGGTCCAAGGGATGGCTTTGTTGAAACACTTCGATTTAATACAGCATTAATAAGAAGAAGGATAAGGGATACTAAATTTAAGGTAAAACAGCTTCAGGTAGGGCAAAGGTCTAAAACTGATGTTGCAATAATGTATATTGATGATATAGCTGATAAAAGGATAGTTGAAGAAGTCGAAAAAAGAATTAAAAAAATTGATATAGATGCTATAATTGACAGCGGATATATTCAACAGCTTATAGAAGATAGGCAATTTACTCCTTTCCCTCAGATTCAAACAACGGAAAGACCTGATGTTGTAGCAGGTGCAATATATGAAGGAAGAATAGGAATAATTGTTGATAATTCTCCTTTTGCTCTTATAATTCCTGTAACGTTGAATGCCTTTTTACAATCATCTGAGGATTATTATTCACGTTCAAGCATAACAACCTTTGTAAGATTTTTAAGACTTTTATCTGGTGCAATAGCAATTATTGCACCTGCAACCTATATTGGTCTTATTTCTTTTAACCCTGGTGTAATACCTACAAAGCTTCTTCTTTCTATTGCAGCTACAAGAGAGGGGGTACCTTTCCCAGCTTATGTTGAGGCATTTGTTATGGAGTTTACTATTGAATTTTTAAGAGAAGCAGGGGTTAGGCTTCCAAGACCTATAGGTTCAACAATTGGAATAGTTGGAGGTCTTGTAATAGGGCAGGCTGCTGTTCAGGCTGGGATTGTAAGTCCTATAATGGTTATTGTTGTTGCTGTAACAGCTATTGCTTCTTTTGCAATTCCTAACTATGAACTTGCAGCAGGGTTTAGACTAATAAGATTTCTGCTTATGATTCTTGCATCTATATATGGACTTTATGGGGTTATGCTTGGAATTATTGCAACTTTAATTCATCTTATAAATTTGAAAAGCTTTGGAACTCCTTTTATGGCACCTCTTGCTCCTTTTGAAATAAGTGATATTAAAGACAGCGTATTTGTAAGAACTTCTTGGAAATATATGAAAAATAGACCAAAACATTATGATCCTCAGGATGAAATAAGGCAAGGAAGTGATAACAATGACGCCTAATGATGATAAAATTTCAAGTTACCAGCTTGGTGTTATTATATTTAACACAATTCTTGGAATAGGAATATTATTTCTTCCAACTTCATTAACGAAAGTAGCAGAAAACGACGGATGGATATTATTAATAATATCCGGTATAATAAGTATATTTTTTGCATATTTAATGTGCTATGTTGGGAAAAAATATTCTAAATATGGTTTGGTTGGTACTTTGAGAATACTATTTGGGAATATAACTGGGACTTTATTGACTTTGCCTTTAGTGATTTATTTTATATATTTTTCAGCAATTGAGGTAAGACTTTTTGCAGAAACAGCAAAACTTTATCTTCTTCCATTAACACCACTTGAGTTTATTATAATCCCTATTATTCTTTTAACAGTAGCTCTTGCAAGAAATGGGATTGAAACGATAGCAAGATTTTTTGAAATTACAATGATTTTTGTATCTATTTTGATTTTCGTATTGATTATAGTAACTATACCAAATAGCGATTATTCAAATATTAGACCGTTTTTAGGTACGCCTTTGGTAAAATTGATAAAAGGTATTAATGCATCGGTTTTTTCTTATGCTGGGTTTGAAATTCTTCTTGTTATTTTCCCATTCCTCAGAACACCAAATAAGGCCTTTAAATCCTCAACAATTGGATTATTTCTAATAATAATGTGTTATGTAATAGTGGAAATTCAATGCCTTGCAAAATTTGGTGTAAAGGAAACTCAGACATTTATATATCCTACAATTTCGTTAATCAGAGCATCTCAGGTTCCAGGAGGGGTTATTGAAAGGCTTGAGGGGCTTTTGCTTGCCCTTTGGGTAACATCGGTATACACAACTATAGTAAGTTTTTGTTTTTCAATTTCAGTAATTTGTGCAGATTTATTTAATCAAAAAAAACAAAAACATTTTGTATCTTTAATTATTCCAATAATTTATATATTTTCTCTTTTTGGAGACAGCGTTGTAGAGCTTTTTGATTTAAGTAATTTGATTTCAAATACATTGGGTTTATATACGATGGGAATTTTACCATTGCTTATGTTTATATTTTCTCGTTTTAAAAGGGATGTGAATAAAGGTGAAGGTTAAAAAAATTATAATATTAATAATTATAATAATATCGATGTTTTTTGCAGGTTGTTATGACAGAATCGAAATAGAACAAAGGGCAATTGTTGGAGCTATTGCTTTGGATATAGTTGAGGAATATGAAGAAACCTATAATGCTGATTTAAATATAGTGAAATATGTAAATACTCAGAGCAGTATGAATGAAAATAAGAAAGGACCATTAATAAGTTTTTTTGGATTATTAAATCCAGTAAAAATTCAAACCGGTGAAAAAGCTTTTACAGTAGTTAAAGTTGAATCTGCAAATCTCCCAGATTCATTGGAAAAACTAAGTCAAAGAATATCAAGAAATCCTTTTCTTGCCCAAACGAGAATGTTATATCTATCGGAAAGAATAATTAAAAATGAAAAGGTTTTTAAAGAAACTTTAGACCGTTTAGATAAAAGCCCTAAAATAAATGAAACAGCTAATGTTGTAGTTATAAAAGGAAATATTAATAATTTGGCTAAAGTTGATCCAAAACTTGAAAGTACAATAGCAGCATACATATCAGGAATTTTAGAAAATTCAAAAACAGCTTCCGATATATATGTACTGCCTATTTATAAGCTTCTTGCAATTATAAGAAATAATGATGGAGCTTGTGCAGTACCGGTACTTGAAATAAAGCCTACTTCTGAAGGAGAGGATCTGGTTATTAATAAACTAGTTTTGATTAAAGACTATAAATTTTTAACATATCTTGATACGAAATATGTTAAATTCTTTAAAATTATGAATAATGATTTTAAAAAGGGAAGAGTGCTTGTAAATTATGAAAATAACATTATTCCTTATTATATATATTCGGTAAATAAAAAAATTTACCTTGATGAAGATGAAAAAAATCTTAAATATAAAGTTAAGATTGAATTAGAGGGAGATGTTGAGGAGCTTGAATTTGAAAAAGAGGTATTTGATGAAAAAGTAATAAAAAAAATGAGCAAGACAATAGAAGAAAGTATAAAACAGGAATTTGAAGAATCAACAAAATATTTTCAAGACACAATAGGTTATGATTATTTAGGATTTAATGATTATACACATAAATATCACAATAAAATATATCAAAAATATAAAGATAATTGGGATGAAACCTTTAAGAAAGTTCAGATTGAGTACGATGTAAAAGTTTACATAAGAAGGATAGGGATTTCTAAAAGATAAATTTTAATGTTTAAAATCTAAGATTTTGGAAATACTTTAAAATAACATATGAAACAGGGTGATAGTTATGAAAAAGGCAATTTCTTGTATAATCCTTCTTTTTATAATATTGTTTTTGACTTTCAATTTCTTTAAAACTGATGAAAAACAAAGCATAAACAAAAAACTTTTAAGATTTCATGTAATTGCTAACAGCGATTCCTTTGAAGATCAATCGGTAAAACTTAAAGTCAGAGATGCTGTTTTAAAAAATTTAGGTCCACAGCTTGAAAACTGTTCTAATCTTAATGAATCTTTAAAAGTAATAGAAGAAAATAAGAGTAAAATAGAAAAAATATCGAATGATATTTTAAAAAGAGAAGGCAAGAATTATGAAGCAAAAGCAATTATAGGAGAGTTTCAATTTCCTGTTAAAACCTATGGAAATATTACTTTGCCAGCGGGAGAATATACTGCCCTTAGAGTTGTACTTGGAAAGGGTGACGGCAAAAATTGGTGGTGCGTAATGTTTCCGCCCCTATGCTTTATAGATATAACAAGAGGTGTTACTTCTAAAGAAACCGATGAAGAGCTTAAAAGGGTTTTAGATGAAGATGAAGTTAAAAGCATTACTGCTTTTAAGCAGATAGACGAAAAAGTTGAAGAGGTATCACATGCATCATATAAAAACTATGGAAAAACAAAATCTAAATACAGTCCCAATATAGAATTTAAATTTAAAAGCGTTGAGATTTTTGACAAGTTGAGATATATAATAAAAAATAACCTGTAAAAGGTTATTTTTTTGATTTTTCTATTATTAATCTGCATATATCACTAGTTGAGTTGGGTTTTGACTTTTCAAGAGCAATGTTTCTCATTTGTTCAAGCCTTGATTTGTTTTTTATAAGCTGCCTTACAACGTTTACCGCATCGCTGCTCTCTTTAACTGTTGCAGCTATTCCGCAGTTTAAAAGATAATTTGCGTTTTTTTCCTCATGCCCTGGTATTGGGGAATTTATTATAATAGGAAGTCCTTTTACCAGAGCTTCTGCAATTGTAAGCCCTCCTGGTTTTGTTATTAAAATATCGCTTATAGACATAAGTGTATTCATATTTTCTGTATAACTTAGAATTAAAGATTTTTTTTGAGTTTTTTCATAAATTTCTTCAATCTTTTCTTTTAGCCTATAATTTCTTCCGGTACATACTATAAGCTGTATATCAAGATCGCTTAAAGATAGTGCTTCATATATTTTCTTTATATTTCCTATTCCAAGGCTTCCGCCCATTAAAAGAAGAATAGGCTTATTTTCACATAATCCTAGCTGATTTTTGACAGCTGTTTTTTTAACAGGCATGAAAAATTGAGATTCAACAGGTATGCCTAAGGGATATAAACAATTTATATTTGCACCCCTTTCTGCTGCTTCATCAATAAAATCCTCATTAGGTATTACGTAGGCATCAATATAATCATAAAACCAAAAGGAATGAACGGCATAATCTGTCAAAATTCCAATGGCAGGAATTGATATTTTTCCTTTTCTTTTTAATATTGAAATCATTTCGAGAGGAAAAGGATGGGTACATAATATAACATCAGGTTTTTTATCTTCAATAAGGCTTTTTATTTTTATTGATAATAAGTGATTTGCCATTTCTGAAAAACTTGATATAGTATCATCTTTATCGGCATGCTCATAAAGCTTTTCATATATTTTGGGAGTTATTTTTATTGATTTAAGGTAGCTTCCAACTACTATTTTATTGATAACAGGATTTATGTATCTTAATGTATCAATTATTTCCATTTGAACATCGGTATAGTTTTTTTCAAAATAATTTTTGACAGCTTTTGCTGCTTTAAAATGGCCTGTTCCTGCGGATACTGAAAGAGCTAATACTTTCATTATATCACTCCTAAATGTTGGATTAAATTAAGTATTCATATTATATCAGAAATATATTACTTTATAAATGTTATTATTATGTAACGTAATTTTTAAATATTATAAAACAAAATAAGTATAAAAATGTTCAAAATGCAAAAAATACCTTTTAGAATGATAAGTTTATACTTCAAGGGGGTATATTTATGTTTAAAAAGCGAGCTGTTTTAGCTTTAGTAGTTTCTATAATAGTTGTAGGTTCTACAACTTTTGGAATTCTTATGTATCTTGATAGAAGAGATTATAGAAATTATCTTCAGAATCAGTATGAAAGGGATTTATACGATATAATAAATGATGTTGAGGGTTTATCGGTTTCCCTTTCAAAATCTATGGTAACATCTTCTTCTAAACAAAAAACATTGATTTTTGGTGAAATATGGAAAGATGCTGAAGATGCCCAGGAAAAGCTTAATGCTCTTCCTGTATCCCACACATCAATCAGTCAAACAAGTAAGTTTTTATCACAGGTTGCAGATTTTAGTTATTCACTTTTAAAAAGCAGTAATAGTAATCAAGAACTGTCAGATGCAGAAATGGCAACGGTAGAGAAATTAAGGGATTATGCTGGTTATTTAAGCCTTCAGCTTAGAAACTTTCAAGCATCGTTAACAGAGGTAGATATAAAATGGGGTGATATTAAGCAAGGTGGGAGTTCATACTTTGGAAGGGCTACTGCAAATACTATTGAAACTCAATTTAAGAATATATCCGATGAAATGCAACAATATCCGACTCTTATTTATGATGGACCTTTTGCAGAGAATGTTCTTAACATAAAGCCAAAGGTTTTATCTGAGAAGATAATAAGTGAAAGTGAAGCTAAAAACATAGTTTTAAAGCTTTTTGAAAACAATGTTGAAAATATTGGAATATACAGCAATAAACAAGGTGAAAAGATTCCTGCCTATGCTTTTAAAGTAAAATTAAAAAACTCAAAGGAGAGCGATATTAATATTGATATTAGCAGAAATGGCGGGAAAGTAGTATATATGCTAAGAAGCAGAACTATACCAAAATCTAATTTAGATATAAAATCAGCTGTTAAAAAAGGATTAGAGTATTTAGATAAAAATGGATATAAAAATATGATACCTACATATTCTTTAAAATATGACAACGTTGCAGTTGTTAATTATGTGTATGTTAAAGATAAAGTAGTTGTATATCCAGATCAGATAAAATTAAAGATAGCTCTTGATAATGGAGAGATAGTTGGCATTGAATCTGCCCATTACCTAATTGCTCATTATGATAGAAAAATTTCAAAACCTAGGATTACTGCTAAGGAAGCATATGTTAATGTAAGCCAAAACCTTAATGTAAAAAATATAAGGCTTACTATAATACCTATGGAATCTTTTAGAGAGGTAATGTGCTATGAATTTTATGGCGATTATAAAGGAGAAAAATATATTGTTTATATAAACGCTTTAGATGGAACTGAGGAAAGAATACTAAAAATTGTTGATACTTCAAATGGAGAGCTTACTATGTAAATAATACATGGATATAATATTTTAAACTGGGTAAAATAAAATTAGTAACAAGATAGGGGGGATTTTGATGAGCAGACATCACAGCTTAATGTCAGAAGAGCTAAAGATGGAGCTTGCAAAGGAAATCGGGGTATATGACATAGTCCAGAGTGAAGGATGGGGAGCTGTACCATCAAGGGACTGTGGAAATCTTGTTACGGCTGCAATTCGTTACGCAGAAAGGGCAATCTCACAAAATAACTCAAAATAAAGAGCCGGTTAGCCGGCTCTTTTTTACTTTTAAATATATTTACAAATGATATATATTGTTTTATTATTATATGGACAAAAAAATTAATGCGCATATATACAAAAGTATTATAAAGAAATAATATAATATTATTATAGCATTTAAGGTAGGGATAATATGGACGATAGAGCTGTTGGAGTTTTTGATTCAGGTATAGGAGGACTTACTGTTGTAAAGGAAATAATGAGAATACTTCCTAATGAAGATATAGTATATTTTGGGGATACAGCAAGAGTCCCCTATGGAAGCAAATCTACTGAAACTATTACTAAATTTTCATTTCAAAATACTAGATTTTTAATGAATATGAATGTAAAGGCTATAGTTGTTGCTTGTAATACTGCCTCTGCATTAAGTCTTGAAAGGCTTCAAAGTGAATTTGATATACCTATAATAGGCGTTATTGAACCGGGAGCGGATATGGCGGTTAAAGCTACTTTAAATAACAGAATAGGTATTATTGGAACTGAAGGAACCATAGGAAGCAGAGCCTATGAAAGAGCAATAAAAAAACTAAAACCTGAGGCGGAGTTGTTTGCATATCCGTGTCCTTTGTTTGTGCCAATTGTTGAAGAAGGCTGGGCTGATACAAATGTGTCTACGCTTATAGCACAGGAATATTTAAAACCTTTAAAAGGTCTTAATATTGATACTCTTGTTATGGGATGTACCCATTATCCTCTTTTAACAAAGACAGTTGGCAAGGTGATGGGAGATAAGGTTAAACTTATAAACCCGGCTTTAGCAACGGCTTTAAAATTAAAGGAGATACTTATAGATAGTGGCATTGAAAATAAAGAAAATAAGGATGCTAATTATAAATATTATGTGAGTGATAATCCTGATAGATTTTTAAAAGTAGGTGAAAGATTTTTAAATACTGAGATAAAAAAGATTATTAAGGTAGATATTGAGAAGTACTAAAATAGGAGGATAATTATGGAGAACAAGGCTTTGATATCGGTAAAGACCAAACAATATATTGATGGAGAACCAGAGATTATAGAATTAATTACTGAAGGAAAATTTTTTAAAGAAGATAATCAATATATGGCTGTTTATGATGAAAGTGAAATATCAGGAATGGAAGGGACTAAGACAACATTGAAAATAGAAGATAATTCTCTTACCATAATAAGAAGAGGGACTACTAATTCAAATTTTGTGTTTAAGAAGGGTGTTAATGATGTGAGTATTTACAGCACGCCCTTTGGCTCTCTTGAAGTTATGATAAAACCAACTAAGGTAGATATTGATATTAATGAAAAGGGAGGTAGGGTTCAGCTTGAATATAGGATGGAGGCAGCAGGCTTTGAACCTATAAATAATTCCATTGAACTTAATATAAAACCTATACAATGAGTATTTTATTTAATAAATTATAAATATTATAAAAAGATATTGAATATTATTTATAATAATGGTAAAACTATTTCAAAGTTAATATATTAGGGAGGGGTTTTATGAGAATTAAGTGGCTTGGACATTCGTGCTTTAAAATAACTATGAACAACGGAGTAAGAATATTAACCGATCCTTTTGATGATAATGTAGGTTATAGAATCCCATCTGTTGAGGCTGATATCGTTACAATAAGCCATAATCACTATGATCATAATTTTACGGATTGTATAAAAGGAAATTTTAAAATAATAGATAAAGTTGGTAATTTTTATATAAAAGATATTACAATAAATGGTATACATACATATCATGATGAAGTATTTGGAGCTAAAAGGGGAGATAATACAGTTTATCTCTTTGAGTATGAAGGTATTAGACTCTGTCATCTCGGAGATTTAGGGCATATATTATCTGATGAACAAATTAAAATGCTTGGAAGAATTGATATACTTTTAATACCTGTTGGAGGAGTTTATACTATAAATTCAGATGAAGCTTTAGAACTTGTGAAAAAAATTAATCCTAAAGTGATAATACCCATGCATTATAAAACACCTGTTTTAAAATTCGATTTAGATGATGTTGAAAAATTTCTAAAGAGTTTTAATAGGGTTGAAAGGTTAAAGTCCCAGGTTCTTGAAATAAAAAATGAAGATATTAATAATGAAACTTTAGTTTATGTGTTAAACTATGAATAGGCGGCAAAGCTGCCTATTTTTATTTAAATTTTATGTTTTAAAGTTTTTACTTATGGTATACTAAATTATGTATAAATTTCAAATAGATTTTTTATTGATTTAGGATGTTATTTGAAGTAAAATATAAAAGTTAATGTTTTGGATTAGGAGGGTAACTATGGCGACCAAGTATATATTCGTAACTGGAGGAGTTACATCATCTCTTGGAAAAGGAATAACTTCATCGTCTCTTGGGAGACTTTTGAAATGTAGAGGACTTAAGGTATCTATACAAAAATTTGATCCATATATAAATGTTGACCCGGGTACAATGAGCCCATATCAGCACGGAGAAGTATTTGTAACAGATGATGGAGCTGAAACTGATTTAGATCTTGGACATTATGAAAGATTTATCGATGAAAATTTATCTAAAAACAGCAATGTTACGACTGGAAAGATTTACTGGTCAGTTATTCAAAAGGAAAGGAAAGGGGAATATCTAGGAGGAACAGTTCAGGTAATCCCACATATCACTAATGAAATTAAGCAGAGAGTATACAGGGTAGCAAAGGAAAGGGAAGTTGATGTTGTAATAACTGAAATAGGTGGCACGGTTGGAGATATTGAAAGCCTTCCTTTCCTTGAAGCAATAAGGCAGATTAAATATGAGGTAGGAAGAGAAAATGTATGCTTTATACATGTAACCCTTGTTCCATATCTTTCAAAGGCAGGAGAACTTAAAACTAAACCAACTCAGCATTCTGTTAAAGATTTAAGAAGCATAGGTATTCAGCCAGATATTATTGTATGTCGATCAGAAAAGCCTCTTTCAGCAGAGCTTAAGGATAAAATAGGGCTTTTTTGTAATATAGACGGAGAATCTGTAATACAGAATCTTGATGCGGAAACTCTTTATGAAGTTCCTCTTCTTTTAAAGGAAGAAGGGCTTGATGATCTTGTTGTTAAAAAGCTTCACATAGACTGCGATGATGCACAGCTTGATGAGTGGAAGACGATGGTAGATAACCTTAAAAACCTTAAAAACAAAGTGAAAATAGCGCTTGTTGGGAAATATGTTGAACTTCATGATGCTTATCTTTCAGTTGTTGAGGCTTTAAAGCATGCAGGCATATCGAATGATGCTGAAGTTGAAATTGATTGGATAAATTCCTGTGAAGTTGATGAGAGCAACTATGAGGATGTTTTAAAAGATGCAGACGGAATTTTAGTTCCAGGAGGTTTTGGAGACAGAGGAATAGAAGGGAAAATACTTGCAATAAAATATGCTAGGGAAAACAATGTTCCTTTTCTTGGAATATGCCTTGGTATGCAGTGTGCAGTTATAGAATTTGCAAGAAATGTTTTAGGATTTAATGGCGCAAACAGCTCCGAGATTGCACCTGATACTAAATATGCTGTTATAGATCTTATGCCTGAACAAAAGGATATAGATGAAAAGGGAGGAACAATGAGGCTTGGGCTTTATCCTTGCAAGCTTAAAGAAGAAACTTTTTCCTATAAGGCATATAAAGATAAAGTAATATATGAAAGACACAGACACAGATATGAGTTTAACAACGAATACAGGGCACAATTTATATCGGCGGGAATGGTTTTTGCAGGAACATCTCCTGATGATAGGCTTGTTGAAATAGTTGAAATCCCACAGCACAAATGGTTTGTTGGAGTACAATTCCATCCTGAGTTTAAATCAAGACCAAACAGATCTCATCCTCTTTTTAGAGACTTTATAAGCGCAGCACTAAATAATAGAAATGATAAATAAGGGCATTTTGCCCTTTTTCTTTTTGTGATATTTTTCGACAAAGGGAGGAATTCTTAAATTAATGAAGAATAAATATATTGTGGAGGTGAGTATATGGTTTTTGATGCTTCCAATAAAATTGCTGTAAAATGTGCAAAATGCGGGGAATATAACATAGTAGATGTGGATATATTTAATTTAAAGGAAACAATGGAGGCAAAATGCAGATGCGGTGAAAATATGTTTAAAGTAAAAAGAATAAAAAAGGATTTAGTATTTGATATTAATTGTATTGCCTGTGAGAACATTCACCGCTTTAAGTTTAGACTTTTGGATTTAATGACAAAACCTCTCAATATTATAATTTGCCCAATTTCTGGTATGGAAATAGCCTTTGTAGGGAAAGATAAAAATGTTAAAGATATTATGGCTCAATATAATAATGATATTTTAGAATTGTTAAAGGCATTAGGAATAATGTAAAAGCAGGCATTTAAAAGATAAAAGGAGGGGTATGATGAAAATTTTTATTGATACTGCTAATGTTAATGAAATAAGAGAGGCTGCAAGTTGGGGGATTTTAGATGGTGTAACTACAAATCCGTCGTTAATTGCAAAAGAAGGAAGAGATTTTATTGAGGTTATTAAAGAAATAACACAAATAGTTGATGGATCTATAAGTGCAGAGGTTATAAGCCTAGATAAAGAAGGTATGGTAAAGGAAGCAAGAGAACTTGCTAAAATTCATAAAAACGTGGTTATAAAAATACCAATGACAATAGAAGGGTTAAAGGCAGTAAGCGTTCTTTCTAAAGAAGGAATAAAGACTAATGTAACTTTAATTTTTTCAGCGGCTCAGGCTCTTTTAGCTGCAAAAGCAGGTGCTTCCTATGTGAGCCCCTTTGTTGGAAGATTAGATGATAATGGGCTTGAAGGTATGCAACTTATTGAAGAAATAGTTAGAATATTTGATAATTATGGAATTGAAACAGAAATTATAGCGGCAAGTATAAGAAATCCTCTTCATGCAATAAATGCCGCAATTGCAGGAGCACATATAGCAACGATACCTTATAAAGTTTTAGAACAGATGACAAAACATGTTTTAACTGATACAGGCATAGAAAAATTTCTTGCTGATTGGAATAAAGTACCTAAAAAATAAATATATTAAAAAAGATATATGTTAAAAAAATAAAAAGCCTTTCGTCTTATATAATAGATGAAGGGCTTTTTCAAAGTAAAAGTTTATGATATTAAAAAAATATTTATAATAAATGTGTTATACAAAAACATATAGAGCATAACACAATTGATAAATAATTAGCATTATATTGACATTAATTGGTTTTTAAAATATAATATTTATATGATTATGAGTAGCATATTGGAGGATTAATATGAATATGGATCTAGCGTTGGGGCTTATAAGGGTTACTGAGGCTGCTGCCCTTGGAGGGGCAAAGTTTATGGGAAGAGGAGACAAAAATGCAGCTGATCAGGCTGCGGTTGATGGAATGAGAAGGATGTTTGATACGCTTGATATTAGAGGAACTGTTGTTATAGGAGAAGGGGAGATGGATGAAGCTCCTATGCTCTATATAGGAGAAAAGGTAGGATGCGGAGATTTAAATTCAATTGAAGTAGATATTGCAGTTGATCCTCTTGATGGCACAAAATGTGTTGCAAGAGGGCTTCCCAATGCTCTTGCAGTTGTTGCTCTGTCAAGCAAAGGAGGGCTTTTACATGCACCAGATATGTATATGGAAAAGATTGCAGTAGGACCTAAGGCTAAAGGATGCGTAAATCTTGATGCACCATTAAGCGAGAATATAAAAAATGTGGCAAGGGCACTTTCAAAATCTGTTGAAGATATTACGGTAATCATGCTTGATAGAGAAAGGCATAATCATTTGATGGATGAGGTAAGAAGGGTTGGGGCAAGAATGAAGCTTATTGGAGATGGTGATATTGCAGCTGCTATTGCAACGGGTTTTGAAGATACTGGGGTTGATCTTATGGTAGGAATTGGAGGAGCACCGGAAGGAGTTATTGCAGCGGCGGCATTAAAATGCCTAGGGGGAGATATGCAGGCAAGACTTTATCCTGAAACTGAGGAAGAAAGAAAAAGATGCAGTGAAATGGGAATTAGCGATTTGAGTAAGATAATGATGCTCGACGATATTGTAAGTGGCGATGAGGTGTATTTTGCAGCAACAGGAGTATCCGATGGAGATCTTTTAAAGGGAGTAGTATATTACGAAAAGGATAAAGCAAAGACTCAATCTGTAGTTATGAGGGCAAAAACTGGAACGATAAGGTTTGTAAATACAATTCATAATTTAAAGGTAAAAGAGTAAAAAATTTCAAAAAGCGGCTTATTCAAAAAATGAATGGGCTGCTTTTTAAATTTCTCTTTACTTTTTTATCCAGATGTTGTAGAATAATAAAGCTAGGACGATGCTAAAAATCCTTCTTAAATATTATAACAAATCTTAAGAAATTCTATTTCTATTATATCATCCTTTATTTCATATAATAGATAAATCCCTGTTTTAGATGATCTATTGAATTATATTTTTGTAGCTTCAATATTAATTTAATGGTTATATGTATATATTTTTACTCAATTTTGGAGGTATAATATGAATTTTGAAGAATTAAAACATAAAACCCTTGAGGAACTAAGGGAAATAGGGAAAGAATATGACATTAAGTATATTACAAAATATAGAAAGAGCGAACTTATAGAGGAGATTTTAAGACTTTATGAAGAAAAACAAAATAAAGTTGAAGATATTAGTGAACCTGTACCTCCTGTGATTTCAGAGGTTGAAAAACTTGTTGAGGATATTAAATTAAATGACATAGATGAAGAAAAAAGAGTGAAAATGCAGGAACTTATTGCTGATTCTGAAACTGTTGAAGGAATATTTGAACTGATTGAAAATCAGTCCTATGGATTTTTAAGGCTTGATAATTATCAGCAGGGGCCTAGGGATATATATGTTTCTCCGTCTCAGATAAGAAAATTTAATTTAAAAACAGGTGATAAAATAAAGGGTAAAGCAAGGTATCCAAAGGAAACGGAAAAATATAAAGCGCTTATTTATCTTCAAGAGATAAACGGAACAACGCCGGAGAGAATAATAGGAAGAAAACCCTTTGAAATGCTTACTCCTATATATCCAAATAAAAGGCTCAATCTTGAAACTACAGGAAATGATATAGCAACAAGGCTTATTGACATACTCGCTCCTATAGGAAGAGGACAAAGAGGACTTATAGTTGCACCACCAAAAGCAGGGAAAACAATACTTTTGAAGAAAATTGCAAATGCAATAACTCAAAATTATTCGGATATTGACCTTATTGTACTTTTAATAGACGAAAGACCCGAGGAAGTTACAGATATACAAAGGTCTATAAAAGGTGAAATAGTTTATTCTACCTTTGATGAGGAACCAGAGAATCATATAAGGGTAGCAGAGCTTGTTTTAGAGAGGGCTAAAAGACTTGTTGAGATGAAAAGGGATGTCGTTATACTTCTTGATAGTATAACAAGGCTTGCAAGGGCATATAACCTTACGATTTCTCCTACGGGAAGAACGCTTTCGGGAGGACTTGATCCAGGAGCATTAATTCAGCCTAAAAAATTTTTTGGTGCTGCAAGGAATATCGAAGAGGGAGGAAGCCTTACAATTATTTCAACTGCTCTTGTTGAAACGGGAAGCCGTATGGATGATGTTATATTTGAAGAATTTAAAGGTACTGGAAACATGGAGGTACATCTTGATAGAAAACTTCAGGAAAGAAGAATTTTTCCTGCGATAGATATAAACAAGTCAGGAACAAGAAGGGAAGAACTTCTTCTCTCTATGGATGAATACAATGCGGTTATGGCAATAAGAAGGCTTTTATCTAATGAAACGACACAGGAAGCAACAGAAAAGCTTTTAACGGCTCTTCTTAGGACTAAAAACAACAAAGAGTTTGTACAAATATTTCCTAAAATTATAAAAGATTAGAGTTATAGCAAAAATAGTTGATAACTAAAAAAAATTGTGATATAATTTAAAGGTCAAAATGCCTACATAACAAGTTGAGCATTGAGAACAGAAATAATAACCATGAAAATGGATTATGTAGAATATAAGCAGAGAAAGAGGTGATAGGGATGAAGGAAAATATACATCCAAACTATACCCATGAGGCGGTAGTTAAGTGCGCTTGCGGCAATACTTTTACAACTGGCTCCGTAAAAAAGGAATTAAAGGTTGAAATTTGCTCAAAGTGCCACCCATTCTTTACTGGAAAGCATAAGATGGTTGATACTGGCGGAAGAGTAGAAAAGTTTATGAAGAAGTACAACTTAAAATCAGAAGAATAATAAGACCGGGTTACCGGTCTTTTTTCTTTTATGTATTTTTACGAATATTAATTATAATGCGTGGAATATAAATTGTATAGGAATTTTAAATTGGTGGAGGATAGAATGA
>JAOADY010000009.1 GCA_026417075.1 Caloramator sp. | reverse complement strand
ATCACAATTAGTTTTTGTGGTTTATTAAAGTACGCTTAAAAATAGGAGTTTTATAGTATTTTTTATTATTTTACATTTTATTTAGTTAATATTCTGTGGATAAATATTTCATTTAAATAAATTTTAATTGTGCAATTTGCTTACTTATTAAAAATTAATTTGAAAAAATTTTACGATTAACTTTTTCATTACAGATAATATTAAATTGAATTATACATCCTCCTTAAAATTAAAAGTCAAAAACAACTTTTATTAACAAAATAAGTAACCGTCCCCAAAATTTTGTTGACAAGAGAATTATTTAGATTTATCATATGATTAAAAGTGAATATGTTCATATAAAGTGAGGTGATTCTGTGGAACTTTTGCCAATTATAAAGGCACTATCTGATGAGACGAGACTTAGGATTTTAAATCTGTTGAAGCTTGGGGATCTTTGTGTATGTGAGCTTGAGGTGATCCTTGATATAAATCAGTCAAATGCTTCAAGGCATCTGAATAAGCTTACTAATGCTAAAATAGTTGAATACTATAAGGTTAATAAATATGTTTATTACAAAATAAGAGAAGATACACTAAAGGAGCATCCTTTTATAAAAGATATTATAGAAAAGGAAATTGTAAACTTAAAGCTTTGCCAGTTGGATTTAATAAGGCTTGAAAAGTATAAACAAAGCGGGTTTAGCTGCGACGACTTAAAAGAAGGTAAAATTTGCTTAGATTAAAGGAGGATATCATGAAACCAAAAGTAGCATTTGTTTGTGTACACAATTCCTGTAGATCACAAATGGCAGAGGCTTTAGGCAAGCTGTTTGCATCGGATGTTTTTGAATCTTATTCAGCAGGTACGCAGGTTGTAGAGAAAATTAATCAGGATGCAGTAAGAATAATAAAACAGCTCTATGGAGTAGATATGAATAAAACACAGTATTCTAAGCTTATATCTGATTTACCTGAGGTTGATATTGCAATAAAGATGGGATGTAATGTTGGGTGCCCCCTTTTACCTGTTGACTATACTGAGGATTGGGGTCTTGAAGATCCCACCGGAAAAAGCGATGAAGAGTTTATAAAAACAGCTAAAACAATTGAAGAAAAAATAAAGAATTTAGCAATGAGAATAAAAAATAATGAGATAAATTATTAAGGGGGAATAAAAATGTCAGAAAAGAAAGGTTTGGGTTTTTTTGAAAAATATCTTACAATTTGGGTTGCACTTTGTATAATAGCTGGGATATTGATAGGGCAGTATATTCCTGTAATACCAAAAACACTTAGCAGGTTTGAATATTACAATGTTTCAATTCCTGTTGCAATACTGATTTGGCTTATGATTTATCCTATGATGCTTAAAATTGATTTTTCAAGCATAGTAAATGCAACAAAAAAGCCAAAGGGACTTGTTGTTACTTGTGTTACTAACTGGCTTATAAAACCTTTTACAATGTATTTAATAGCAGCTTTTTTCTTAAAAATAGTTTTTAAATCATTTATTCCTTCAAATCTTGCAACAGAGTATCTGTCTGGAGCGGTACTTTTAGGAGCAGCACCTTGTACGGCTATGGTCTTTGTCTGGAGTTATTTAACAAAAGGCGATGCTGCTTATACCCTTGTTCAGGTTGCAGTAAATGACCTTATAATTCTATTTGCATTTACACCAATTGTTGCATTTCTTCTTGGGGTTAGCAATGTTAAAGTTCCCTATGGAACACTTTTACTATCAACAATTTTATTTGTTGTAATTCCTTTAACAGCTGGATATTTAACAAGAAAGAATATTATAAAAAACAAAGGTTTAGATTATTTTGAAAATGAATTCCTTAAAAAATTCGATAATATAACTATAATAGGGCTTTTGCTTACTTTAGTTATAATCTTTTCCTTCCAAGGAGAGATTATAGTAAATAACCCTATTCATATTCTTTTGATTGCAGTTCCTCTTACAATACAGACCTTTTTTATATTTGTACTTGCTTATATTTGGGCAAAGCTGTGGAAACTCCCGCACAATATTGCCGCACCTGCAGCACTTATTGGGGCAAGCAACTTCTTTGAACTTGCAGTAGCAGTTGCAATTTCCCTCTTTGGACTAAAATCCGGGGCAGCATTATCAACGGTGGTTGGAGTATTAACTGAGGTTCCAATAATGCTAACCCTTGTATCAATTGCAAACAAAACAAGAGGATTGTTTGATAAAAAGTAAAAGCTATGGGACGGTTACTTATTGTTAATTAAATTTATATAATTCAATGTATAAAAAAGCCTCTAACTTGGAAAACTAAAACAAAAAATATATTTCAAGCTGGAGGTGTATTTTTATGCCACGAGTTGCTCGTGAAAAAAGTTTTGATTCAATCTATCATGTTATGGTTAAGAGTATATCCGAGGTTGATCTGTTTAAAGATGATGATGATAAAGTAAAATTTTTAAAGATAGTAAAAGATGCGCAGGATCAGTTTGAGTTTAGAATATACTCTTATTGCCTTATGGATAATCATGCCCATTTTATTATCGATGCTAATGGCTCTGATATTTCTAAAGTTATGCATTTTATCAACTACAAATATGCAATGTATTTTAATAAGTTACATGGAAGGTGTGGTCATCTTTTCCAAGACAGGTTCAAAAGTCTAATTGTAAAGGATGATAGGTATCTTTTTGCCTTAACAGCCTATGTTCACTTTAATGCAACGGATCTTAATGGTTATGAAACAAATCCTGAGAATTACCGTTTTTCTTCTTTGGGAATATTCTTAGGGCAAAAGGTTGATGAGTTTAAAATTGTTGATGATAGCTTTATATTATCTATGTTTAGTTTAAAGGAAGTAGCAGCAAGGGCAATATATAAAAACTTTGTATTTAAAATAAAAAGCATAGTTGATGCGCAAAGGGAAGAGTTTAAAAAAGAAGGAACAGAATATCGAAGTATGAGGACAATCCTTGTAAGAGATCTATCCCCTGAAAAGATAATGGACATAATAGCCGAAAAGATTAATATGGATAAGCTTATGCTAAAGATAAAAAGAGCAAATAAGGCAAAAGACGCAAAAGCCGTGCTTTGCTTTGTTTTAAGGAAGTTTTGTGATTTAAAGTGTGCTGATATATGTAAGATACTTGGAGGAATGGGGCAGGCTAATGTTTCAAGGTTATGTAGTCTTGGGAGGGAGCTTGTGAAACAGGAGCAGTATAAAAAAATTGTAGAAGAAATATTGAAACAAGGAGCATCTGCTGTTTGATATACAATATATACCATGATTTTTTATTTGAGCAAATTGCACAATTAAAATTTATTTAAATGAAATATTTATCCACAGAATATTAACTAAATAAAATGTAAAATAATAAAAAATACTATAAAACTCCTATTTTTAAGCGTACTTTAATAAACCACAAAAA
>JAOADY010000159.1 GCA_026417075.1 Caloramator sp. | reverse complement strand
GTATTAGCACCAATTTCTCAGTGTTATCCCCCTCCATGAGGCAGGTTACCCACGTGTTACTCACCCGTCCGCCGCTAAGGCAGCCCTTAACACTCAATACTCAGTATGTGTTATATTTGTTAGCGCAAGCCCGCTATCGCGCGCTTGACGCTGGCTAATTATAACTACATTCAAATCTGAGCACTCAGTGTTAAGTGCTGCCTCCGCTCGACTTGCATGTGTTAAGCACGCCGCCAGCGTTCGTCCTGAGCCAGGATCAAACTCTCAAGATAAAATCCTGTAACTCATTTTTTAGATGCTTTTTCTTGCATCTTCTATAGTACGTTCGCTTATCCACTGTTCAATTTTCAAGGACCATCTTCATTGCCTCATATCGTAGCGACATTTATTATATTATCACGCCATTTGCATTCTGTCAACAAATTTTTTATATTTTTTAAAACAAAATTATAAAGGTTAAAATATATATTGCAAACTATTACTATGCTTTAAAAACTGACTGCCTCTCAACAGGCACTTTATTATTATATAACAAAATCTTATAATCTTCAACATATTTGATTCAAAATTGTATTTGTAAATTTTGGTTTCTTAAATTCACTAAGTATAAGCTCAGGGGTTACCCCTTAGCAAAAAATAAAATGGCTCCATGGAGAGGACTCGAACCTCCAACCCTCCGGTTAACAGCCGGATGCTCCACCATTGAGCTACCATGGAATAACCACATTTGTTATTATAGCATATGTATAAAAAAATGCAACCCTTTTTTATAAATTTCTCATTTCTTTTAATTGCCTTAAGTTGCAATATTTATAAAAAAGCTGGTACATTAATATTTAAAATACTAATGTACCAGCTTTTTTATTATCTTGATGGTTTCATTGTCGGAAATAATATTACATCCCTTATAGAATATGAATCAGTAAGGAACATTATCAATCTATCTATCCCGATTCCAAGCCCGCCTGTTGGGGGCATACCTATTTCAAGAGCATTTACAAAATCATCATCCATCATATACGCTTCATCATCGCCAAGTTCTCTTTCTTTTAGCTGCTGCATAAATCTATTTTTCTGATCTATTGGATCATTGAGTTCTGAATAGGCGTTGGCTATTTCTCTTGCAAATACAAAGGCTTCAAATCTTTCTGTAAGAGTCGGATCATCCTTCTTTTTCTTTGTTAAAGGCGATATTTCCACAGGATAATCTATTACAAAGGTAGGCTGAATTAAATGCTTCTCTGCATAGGCTTCAAAAGCAGCATTTAATATATCTCCCTTTGTACAATCAGAAAGTTTCTTTTTAAGTTCATCAAGAACATTAAGCTTCTTTGCAACTTCCCTTGCTTCTTCATCAGTTTTTATTTCTTTAAAATCTACCCCTGCATATTTCTTTACTGCATCTATCATAGTAATTCTATTCCATGGCGGGGTAAAATCTATCTCTGTTCCTTGATATGTAACTTTAGTAGTCCCCAACACTTCCTTTGCACAATAAGCAACAAGATTTTCAGTAAGTTCCATCATGTCGTTATAGTCTGCATAAGCTTGGTAAAGCTCTATTGCAGTAAATTCTGGATTGTGCCTTATATCAATACCTTCATTTCTAAAGTTCTTACCCATTTCATATACTCTTTCAAATCCTCCGACTATAAGCCTCTTTAAATAGAGTTCTGTAGCAATTCTAAGATAAAGATCAATATCAAGAGCATTGCTATGAGTAACAAAAGGTCTCGCTGCTGCGCCGCTTGCTATTGTTGAAAGTATCGGAGTATCAACCTCTACAAATTCTCTATCATCAAGAAATTTTCTTATCGCTTTAATAATCTGGGTTCTTTTCATGAAAGTATCCTTAACTTCCGGATTCACTATTAAATCAACATATCGTTGTCTGTATCTTAAATCGGGATCCTTAAGCCCATGCCATTTTTCTGGAAGAGGTCGTAAGGATTTAGTAAGTAATGTAAAATCCTTTACATGTACAGATATCTCATCGGTTTTAGTTTTAAAAACAAAACCTTCAACACCTATAATATCTCCTATATCAAGCGTTTTGAAAAATTTTAATTTTTCTTCTCCTACATCATCTATTTTTACATAAAGCTGAAGCTTTCCATACCTGTCATGTATATCAGAAAAGCCTGCTTTTCCATGAACTCTTTTAGACATCAATCTTCCAGCAACTTTAACTGTTTTTCCTTCAAGCTCATTAAAATTTTCTTTAACTTCCTTTGAAGTATGAGTTCTGTCGTATTTAACGATTTCAAAGGGATCCTGATTATTTTTCTTAAGTTCATCAAGTTTTTGAATTCTCTGTCTGATAAGCTCGTTATATTCTTCTTCTAGCTTCTCAAACTCTACCTGAGTTAACTCATCATTTGCCATAATAAAAACCTCCAAATAGTTTCTTTACTTGCTCTTTTTAATCTCTAATATTTCAAAGGTTGTAACTCCATCCGGTACCTGAATTACAACTTTATCTCCTACTTTCTTGCCAAGAAGTCCTTTACCTATTGGAGCTTCGTTCGATATTTTCATTGAAGCTGGATCTGCTTCTGCTGAACCTACTATTGTAAATTCAAGTTCATCCTGGAATTCAAGATCTTTAACTTTAACAGTTGTTCCTATTGAAACGATATCCGTTTTTATATCATCCTCATCTATAACTTTTGCATTTTTTAACATATTCTCAAGGGTAGCAATTCTTCCCTCTACGAATGCCTGCTCATTTTTTGCTTCGTCATATTCAGAGTTTTCGCTCAAATCTCCAAAAGAAAGAGCAGTTTTAATTTTTTGAGTTACTTCCTTTCTTTTTACAGTTTTAAGATATTCAAGTTCCTGCTCTATTTTTTTTACTCCTTCATAGGTTAATATAACCTGCTTGCTGGTTTCACCCATTTTATTTCTCCCCTTTTACAAGTTTTACCCTGTAAGCTAAGCTTCAGGGCAAATAATTAGTTATAAAATATTATATGCTAATAAATAAAATATAACACTATTTATTTATTAAGACTACATAATTAATAACAAGCACCATAAAGTCCTCTTTATAGTGCTTGTTATTATCTTCATTAGATGTTATTATAAATCACACCCTTAAACATGTCAATAATTTTATATTAATAAACGAATTTTAATTTTATCTTTCTATTAATATATTATCATATCGTTTAATATTTTTTATCCTAAATCCCTCATTTTCTGCACTGCTCCATATAATTTTGTTTTGCTTTAACTCTACATAGCCCTGTGCAAAAATTATATCCATTTTTTTGTCTTCAAAGCCTATATCAACATCATTAAACCAATAGGAATGTTTAGGAGGCGATACATATTTCAATATAAGCATTGGTCTTCTTAATTCAGCAATATATCTATGGTTATCGTTGTTTGATGATAATACTATTACATCAGCTCTTTCTGCTGCCTTTATTGGATCTTCAATCACTGCAACTGATGTTCCATATTTTGATATAGCATATTCAACATTAAAAAGAAGCTCTTTCTTTTTTTCAGTTAAAAGAATAATTCTCCTCGCAATAGGCAATAATAGAAAAAATGCATCTCTAGCCTCATTCGTTGCCGCATCTGCTATAACTACTTCATTAAGCCTAAGATCACATCCAAGGCTTATAGTATAATAATCTAAAGCTCTGATAAGGCAAGAATGATAAAAAAAGGTATTAAAGTTTATATCGTAATCCTTTGAAAAAACTCGATTGTATTTTCTAATCGCCGTGTTATATGCCATTTTAATCTTAAACTTTTCAAAACCTTCTGGTATTTTTATATTTACTCCTAAAATATCATTAAAAAATATGTCTTCACTCTTATAAGGCTGAATTAGTTTATTTACAAAACTAATACGGCTAAAAGAAGGATATTTTTCAATAATTTCGCCATTTTTAGCTCTTTCAATAACTGCGAAAGAATTCATTATAAACCCTTCTATTTTCATATTATATAATAAATATATTATTATAATTGCCTTGTTATACAAATATATCATTCAGCTTTTTTATTAAATTCAATTTCTTTATTCAGGTATTCTATCCTTGGAACAAATTTTAACTTGTCAAGCATTTTTTCGTAATCCTCAACCGTTACCTCTTCTAACCTTTTATCTAAAAGAGAAATTATCAGCGCTTCCATAACATTTGTTCCAAAGGATCTTCCATTAAATTCTGGAGTTGTAGTAATCAGCATCTTTACTCCTCTTTCCTTTAGGTCTTCTATATCCCTTAAAGTAACCGTATTTGTTATTATAATCTTTCCATTCATATTTTCAGGCATATATTTTTTAATAAAAAGATAATCTCCTGCTATCATCTCAGCATCATTATAGTATTTTTCAAACTTTGTTGTAATCGTATCCTGCTCCTTACCCGTTGGGTAAATCTTCTCAAAGGGCATCCTGACAGCAATAGGAAGGATTATCTCAGCAAGCATACTGAATAATCTATAGGATTTAACAGGAAAAGGAATATTAAGTGCAAATATAATATCTCCATAGGTTACATCAGCACCAACACTATAAAATGCCTCTGCCATTCCATATCTATCCGTTGCACTCGTCATCAATACTTTTTTGTCTTTTAAAGGCATTATATTCTGATTTATATATTTTATTGTTCTTCTTTCAAGAGTATTTTTAAGACCCGATCCATCAACAATAGGAGATATCTTTGCTGCTTCTTTTATAGAAACTGCATCTTTAATGGTATAGACTTTATCTGCCCATCTAAGATTAAGATCAATACCCCCCATTCCAAAGGCATCTACTTTTCCATCCAATTCCTTAATCGTTTCAATTACTTTATCATAATCCCCATCCGTTCCTATTCTTTCAATGATAACCTTTTCTCCTAAAATCTGCACTTCTGCCTTATGATTTCTTTTTGAAGAACCAAGGCTTACTGATACAATCCTTTTCATTCTACCTCCCCCTAACCATTAATCATATTTATAATTTGAAGTATTTTATCAGGGCAAACATAAACGTCATGCTTTATAGGAGACTGTCCTATATCTATTGTATATACATGACCATCAAGAAGATCAGCCATTACCTTTATCCTTTTATTTGAGCCTATTATTATACAATGCTTATACTTTCTAACTTCAGATATCAATTCGATAATGCCATTAAATAAATCCTGTCCGCTTTGACTTTTTACAAAATCCATTCTTTCATTTTCGCTCATAAGAAGTATATAATCTACCCCTGCTTTCTTTAATTTTTCCTCAAGTTCTTGTTTGTTTTTTATAGGGAAACCTACTACTGCAATATCTCCGCCCTTTCGTACTTCTCCCATGCTTTCAAGCCTTGATATAAAGGTTCTATCAATATCGAGCATTTTAGCTACTTCCTGCTGGGAGTAACCCTTACATCTAAGTTCAAGTATATCATTAATTTTATCATTTATTCTTTCTATGCTTATTACTTTTTCTCCTATTCTTACATAATCCATATTATTCCTCCTCGTGCACATAATGTGCCCAATTTCATATTATACCTTTTTTTTTATTTTTTCAATATAAAATTTAAACCCATAATACTGCCAAACCCAATATAAAGCAAATTTTAGAAGCTCTCAACGAAGCTGACGCAAAAAAACTTAGAACTTTTGGTTGTTTGAACAAAGCGAATTCCAAAAGTTCTTAGCATTCAAAGTAGTAAGTCTTAGAGCTTCTAAATAAGCGGTAATGATTAACTGCAGTATTATGGATTTACACCTTTCTAAACAATTTAAGTGCTAAATATAGCCCTCCATAAGTGCTCTCTTATAATCAATAAGCACCTTTTCAATTTCTTCTTTATCGTCCAATTTATTTATAGTATCCTTAATAGATGTTGAATTCTTTAATCCCTTTAAATACCATGCAATATGTTTTCTCATCTCTATAATGCCTCTTCTTCCTTTAAATTCAGCAGCCATAGAAAGATGAATAAGTGCCATATCTATTTTTTCTTCAAAACTTGGTTCTTTTATTATCTCTCCAGTATTTAAATAATGCAGAACCCTTTTAAAAATCCAAGGATTTCCAAGAGCCCCTCGTCCAATCATTATAGCATCGCATCCTGTTTCATCGAAAAGCTTTTTTGCACTTTCAGGAGATATAACATCCCCATTCCCTATAACAGGTATTTTAACTGCTTCTTTAACTTTTTTTATAATGTCCCAGTCAGCCTTTCCCTCATACATCTGAGCCCTTGTTCTCCCATGAACTGTTACAGCTGCTGCTCCGGAACTTTCAGCCATTTTTGCAAATTCAACAGCATTTATAAGATTATCATCCCATCCTTTTCTAAATTTAACCGTTACAGGTTTATTTGATTTTTCAACAACTCTTTTTATAATATTTTCTGCAAGATGAATATCTTTCATAAGAGCTGAGCCTTCATTATTTTTAACTATCTTTGGTGCAGGACAGCCCATATTTATATCAATAAAGGCTACATCAGTATTCTCACTTATTGTTTTTGCAGTATCTGCCATAATTTCAGGCTCAGAGCCGAAAATCTGAACAGCTGCAGGGGCTTCCCTATCATCTATATCTATCATATCCTTAGTTTTTGTACTGTTATATGCAAGACCTTTTGAACTTATCATTTCGGTATAAACAAGTCCGCAGCCTGATTCTTTACAAATTATTCTAAATGCTTTGTCGGTAACTCCAGCCATAGGAGCTAAAAATACATTATTTTCAGGAGTAAAACTGCCTATTTTCATAAAACCACCTATTGATTTTTTTCATATATTATTCTAAGTCCTTCAAGAGTAAGATATGGGTTAATCTCCTGTATTGTACTGCTCTCAGTTGCAATAAGCTTTGCAAGACCTCCTGTTGCAACTACTAAAGGTTCTTCCTCCCCAAGATTTTTCATTTCGATTTTCATTTTATTCACAATTAAGTCAACAAGTCCAACATAGCCATATACTATTCCAGCCTGCATGCTCTGAACTGTATTTTTACAAATTACTGAAGGAGGCTTTATTAGTTCAACCCTTGGAAGTTTTGCGGCCCTTTCAAAAAGTGCATCGCTTGATATTTTAATCCCTGGTGCAATACATCCTCCGTAATAATCTCCCCTAATTCCAACTGCACAAAAGGTTGTAGCTGTTCCAAAGTCTATAATTATTAGAGGTTTTTTATATATTTCATGACCTGCAACAGCATTAACAATCCTATCCGCTCCTACTTCCTTGGGATTATCATATTTTATATTTATTCCTGTTTTAACCCCTGGCCCTACAACAAGAGGCTCAACACTAAAATATTTTTTTATCATATGTTCAAGAGAATACATAATATTAGGAACAACAGAAGATACTACAACAGCTTTAACATCCTTATAACTAATATTAGCCTTTTCAAATAGATTTATTGCAACCATTCCATATTCATCAGCAGTTTTTGGAGGAGTAGTTGACATCCTCCAATCAGCTATACGCTTTTTATCTTCATATAATCCAAGAACTATATTAGTATTTCCAACATCGAATACCAAAAGCATAAGTTCAACTCCTTAATATATAATGATAAGGCAGGCTATGCCTGCCTTTTTATTTTTTCTAAAGCTTTTGCTATTGCCGTTACAATTATAACTGCAACAATAATTTCAAGGACTCCGTTTGTAAGTGCTACACCTATTAATATTTTCCCAAGGGAACCTATTGCAATTTTGCTTATATTTGCAAAGGTCTTTGCTGCAAATAAATAAATCATAGAAAGAACGAGTATTGTATTTGTAGCTGTTCCGACTACAGCGGTTAAGGAAGCATTTTTTGTTTTACTATAAATCATTGACGAAAATATTCCTATCATAATCCTTGGAAAAACTGATATCATTGGATTTATAAATACAGGTGCAAATATCGTAGTTAAATTGTTTATAAGGCTTGTTAATCCAAAAACAAGCCCAACTATAACGCCGCCTGTCATTCCATCAGTTATAGCTGCTATAATAACAGGTATGTGCATAAAAGTAACTTTAAGGGACGGGGTAAGCCTTATGTAGCCAAAGGGCGTCAGGCTCATAAAAATCGCAATAGCACAAAGCATTGCTATTCTTGTCATCTTCCTTATAGTAAAAGCTTTGTTCTGATTAAGATTTAAATTTTCCACAAAAACACCTCCGTTCCAGCTCCACAAGGATGCCGGACTATTAAATTAATATTTTAAAATTTGTCCCACTATATATGCAGGCGATAATTTTATTTTAGCACTTTACCAAAAACTTTCAATATCAAATAAAAAACTCTAAATTTTCTTATATTTTGTTCGTATGTATATTATAAAGTCCCTCCATAATAACATCTCCACTTATAATTTTCCTTAATTCTCCATCTAAAGTTTTTAAGATAAGCACCCCTTCTTTGTCTATATCAACTACTTTTCCATTTATAATTTTATTTCCATCTATAACCGATATTTCTTTTCCAAATATTATAGAATATTTTTTAATATCCTCAAGAAAATATTCTAATCCATACTTTTTAAAATTCTCATAATCAGTTTCAAAATAGTTTAGTATTTCACTTAATATTATCCTTCTATCAAATTTTTTGCCCGAAAAACTCTTAAGGGATACTGCAATATTTTTAATATCACCATCAAAAACTTCTTGATTAATATTAAGTCCTAATCCTATGATTATATATTTAACTTTCATGCCCTCCATAGTCATTTCAGTTAAAATTCCACCAAGTTTTTTATTATTTAAAACCAAATCATTAGGCCACTTTATCATAATATCATAGTTAGTTGCTTTTCTTATTGCTTTAACTGCTGATAATCCAATAAGGGATGTAATTGCTTGGCATATATCAGGCTTAATATCAGGTTTTAAAAGAATTGAAACTGCAAGAGCCTTACCTTTTCCTGTAATCCATCTTCTTCCCATTCTTCCTCTCCCTTTAGTCTGCTCCTCTGCTACTACAATCAGACCCTCTTGTGCTCCTTTTTCAGCCATTTCTTTTATGATATCGTTAGTTGATGTAGTTGTATCAAGATAAATAATATTCCTTCCTATGTACTTAGTTTCAAGATATTCTTTTATATCATCTAAGGTTAGTTTCTCCATTATAATCCCTCCATAAATCATTATAAATTATTACGAAAAAAGCTGCAAAGCAACGCTTTGCAGCTTATAATCATATCTTTATTCCGTTTTTCTTAGTAAATTCATCAAAATCCTTTTCTACTGTATCATATAGTTTTTTCTCAGTGAACATATTATTTGATTTTTCAAAGCTCAAATAAGCCTTCCTATTCTCTGTTTCAAATCCTTCTGTATATAAAACCTGTGTTCCTAATAAATCCTTTGAAAGAGGAACATATACATTTTCAAGACCATTATAGGCATTATTGAATCCTTTATAATGCGATATTTCCTTGGAAATATTTTCGATTACATCCTTCATATCTTTTAATTCTATTCCAAGTTTATTAGAAAGCTTCAAAAGGATGTTAAAGTTATCAATACCTATAGCACTCTTAATTGCTCTATTCAAAACCTGAACCTTTCTGTCAGATCTTGTATAGGTTCCACAGCTTTCAGCTGAAGTTGAAATCGGTACAACTACATTCGAATTTTTAGCAGTATCTGTCATAAACAAATCAAAGGTTGCCAGAGGCTTTAAATCCTTAAATGCGCCCTCTAATACATCTTCTCCAAATACTATAAGGCTCTTAATCTCACCAGTTCCAGCTTTTTCAAGTATAGTCTTCCCTGACATTTTTATTCCCATATCAATAAAGCCTTGAGAGTTTGCCTTTGAACGTATTAAAATTATACCACTGTGAGGTCTTCCTACTTTTTTACAAATCGCAGCAGCATCAGCTAAAAGGTATAAAGCCGCATCAGAAATAGTATCTTCATCAACAACTATTATAGATTTTTTCGCTTCCCCATACATTTTTGCAAGATTTATATTATCCTCTGAAACCTTGGCATCTGAAACAAAATCCTTTAACTTATCAAAGTTATTGCATACTTTTACAGCTTCATTTTCATCTACGTAGTTCTCAATTAAAACTTTAAGGAATCCCTTTAAAAAGTCTATATTATTATCAACTTTATAACTGTAATGTGCCCATTCATTCATTCTCGTATCTTTATCGCTGATTGATATAAGCTTTGCCTTCTTTGATGCATCTTTTATTCTAACAGCAGGTATTGGATGGTTTTCAGCAACATTTCCAAAGGATATTATAAGTTCAGTACTGTACAGTTCGTCATAACTGTTTGTTGAAGCATCATATCCAAATACCTTTTCTAATGCTCCTCCTTTAATCGCCATTGAGCCTACATACTTTGTATTTAATTTTTCTGCTATTTTCTTTATAATGTAAGCTTCTTCATTTGTAAACTTAGGAGATACTAAAATTCCAATGCTATCACTTCCATACTGTCCTTCAATAAGCTTTGCTTTCTTTGAAATTAGAGAAATTGCTTCATCGAATGTAACTTCAGATTTTACATCCCCTAAAATTACTACCGGAGTTTTAAGCCTTTCATCGCTATTTATATGGTTTATCCCAAATCTTCCCTTTGCACAGAGTATACCACCTTTATCCTTGTTAGGTAATGATTTGAATACTAAATCCCCCTTAGACTGATATACAACTTCACAGCCTGCGCCGCAATAGCTGCATACGGATTTAGTATTATTGAATTCAACAGGAACCTGTTTTTTAACTGAAGCTACATCGATTAATGCTCCAGTTGGGCAAACATCTACACACTGTCCGCAGGATATACAGGAACTTTCATTTAATGGAAGATTAAACTCTGGAATAACTACAGAATCAAATCCTCTTCCTTTAAGTCCAAGAGCTGTAATTCCCATAACCTCTTCACAGGTTCTGTAACAAAGACCGCAGAGTATACACTTATCAGGGTTTCTAACTATAAAAGGATGGGTTTTATTAATATCTCTCTTATGCTTTTCACCCTTTATCTTGTCAACCTTTATATCATATTTTTGTATATAGTTTATAAGTCTGCATTCAAAATAGTCATGACATCCGCATTCAAGACATCTTGATGCTTCTTTTAATGCCTGTTCTTCTGATAGAGCATTTGATATTGGTCTAAAGCTTATCTTTCTTTCTTCACCTGAAAGCACATACTGCTCCTGTCTTTCCTGTTTTTCTCTATCTTTAAAATCCTCTTCCTTTAAATCATCCTGAACTATATAACATGGATTTTTTACAGAAACAAGGCATCCGTTTAAATAACTGTCAATAACATAGGCAGCATTCTTTCCCTGAGCTATAGCTTCAATAGCTATCTTAGGTCCTGTTGACGCCTCTCCTCCTGCAAAAACTCCCTCCATGCTTGTTTCAAAGGTATTTTCATTAACTAAAATAGTTCCTTTCTTTGTTGTTTCAAGTTCTTTTACACACTCAGGATTAACCCTTTGACCAATAGCTGATACAACAAGGTCAGCATCAAAGGTAATCTCCTCACCTTCAATTGGAATTGGGCTCCTTCTTCCAGATTTGTCGGGTTCCCCAAGTCTCATCTTTTGACATCTTACTGCCTTTGCCCTTTTACCATCTCCTATTATTTCAATAGGTGCAACGAGGAATTTAAATTCTACTCCCTCTTCCTCAGCTTCTTTAACTTCTATTTCTTCAGCCGGCATTTCTTCTTTAGTTCTTCTGTATAAAACCTGAACACTCTTTGCTCCAAGTCTTACTGCCGTTCTTGCAACGTCCATGGCGGTATTTCCGCCTCCGATTACAACTACCTTCTCACCAAGATAAATAGGTTCAGAAAGTGTTGCTCTCCTTAAAAATTCAATACCTCCAATAACTCCTTCCATATCCTGACCTTCGCAGCCTATAGGCATGCTTGCCCAGGCACCTATTGCAATAAATACTGCATCGTAGGTTTTCTTAAGATAAGATAGAGTTATATCCTCACCTAATTTAGTATTGCAAATTATTTCAACACCCATTTTATTTAAAGTATTTATTTCTGCATCAAGAAGTTCCTTTGGGAGTCTATATTGTGGTATACCATATCTAAGCATTCCTCCTGGATAGGCTTGAGCCTCATATATAACAACCTTATGACCTTCCTGTGATAGAAAATATGCACAGGAAATTCCTGCAGGACCTGCTCCAACTATTGCTACCTTCTTACCCGTTGAAGGCTTAACCTGAGGCACAAAGGTTCCATTTTTAACATCTATTTCACCTATATATCTTTTAAGGTCTGCAATTGCAATTGGCTTATCAACCATACCCCTCCTGCACTCACTCTCACAAGGATGAGGACACACTCTTCCTATGCTTGCTGGTAGAGGTATAACCTTTTTAACGAGCTTTATTGCCTCGTCATACTGCCCATTTGCAATAAGCCCGACATAGCCCTGACAGTCAGTATGGGCAGGGCACGCATTAACACATGGTGGTCTGCAATCTCCTCTATGATCTGATGATAAAAGCTCAAGGGCTGTCTTTCTTGCTGCAATAGTTCTTTTTGTATCTGTTCTTACGATCATTCCATCTGTGGGAAATGTTGAACATGCCCTAACAAGCTTCGGGCTTCCCTCAACCTCAACTACGCAAAGTCCACAGGAACCATAGGGCTTTGTCTTTTGATTGTAGCAAAGGTTGGGAATATCAATTCCATTTTCAAGAGCTATTTGAAGAATAGTTTTATCATCGGTTGTTACTATCTCTCTATTATTTATATTAACTCTTATTAAAGACACTTCTATCACTTCCTTTTCTATTCAGTATATATTGCATTAAACTTACATGTTTTTATGCAGTTTCCGCATTTTATACATTTATCCTGATCTATAATATGAGCCTGCTTTCTCTCTCCATGTATAGCATTTACAGGACATTGCTTTGAGCACATAGTACATCCAACGCATTTTTCAGCATTAATTTTATAAGAAATAAGAGCTTTACACTGTCCTGCGGGACATTTTTTATCATTAATATGAGCTAAATATTCATCCTTAAAGTATCTTAAAGTTGTTAACGCTGGATTTGGTGCTGTTTGTCCAAGACCACAAAGGGACCCATCTTTAACGCTGTAACAAAGTTCTTCTAACATTTCAATGTCTTCTAATGTTCCTTTCCCTTCTGTAATCTTATTTACAATTTCAAGCATCCTCTTTGTACCAATTCTACAGTATATACATTTACCACAGGATTCTTTGCAGGTAAAGTCGAGGAAAAATCTTGTTATATCAACCATACAGGTAGTTTCATCCATAACTATCATACCCCCGGACCCCATAATAGCTCCAGTTTTATTTATGGATTCATAATCAACAGGAGTATCTAAAAGTTCTTTAGGAATACAGCCTCCTGAAGGTCCTCCCATCTGAACAGCTTTAAATTCCTTATCATTCTTTATTCCGCCACCTATATCATATATAACCTCTCTTAATGTCATTCCCATTGGTACTTCAATAAGTCCACCTCTTTTAATTTTACCTGCAAGAGCAAATACCTTAGTCCCCTTGCTCTTTTCAGTACCATATTTTGCAAATTCTGTTCCTCCGTTTTTAAGTATCCAAGGAACATTAGCATAGGTTTCAACATTATTTATATTAGTTGGCTTTCCAAAAAAACCTGATTGTGCAGGGAATGGAGGTTTAAGCCTTGGCATACCCCTCTCCCCTTCAAGAGATGCAATAAGGGCAGTTTCCTCACCGCATACAAAGGCTCCGGCACCCATCTTTATTTTAAGTTCAAAGTCAAAGCCTGAATTTAATATATTTTTTCCTAATAGATTTTTTGCCTTTGCCTGCTCTATTGCAAGATTTAATCTTTCAATTGCAAGAGGATATTCTGCTCTAACATAAACAAAACCATTATGAGCACCTATTGCATAGGCAGCTATTATCATTCCTTCTATTAGCGAATGAGGATCTCCTTCTATTACGCTTCTATCCATAAATGCACCTGGATCTCCTTCATCTGCATTACATACAATATACTTTTCATCACCCTTTGAAGCCCTTGCAGCATTCCACTTAAACCATGTTGGAAATCCTGCACCTCCTCTTCCTCTAAGTCCCGATATTTTAACTTCTTCTATAACCTCCTCTGGAGTCATATTTTCTAAAACCTTTTTTAAAGCTTCATATCCTCCAGATTCTATATAATCTTCTATCTTTTCAGGGTTTATAATTCCACAATTTCTAAGAACAATTCTAACCTGTTTTTTAAGTTGAGGATAAGGTCTTTTATCTGTTGAAACTATATATTTTTCAATAGGGGAACTTTTTAAAATATGCTCATTAACTATTTCCTCTACCATAGCTGGAGTAACATTAGCATAGGTATAAGTTCCATTATCGTCAATAATATCAACTATAGGCTCATAGTAGCACATACCTATACATCCTGTTGATATTATTTCTGCATCAATATTCTTTTCTTTAAAAAGTTCTCCAAATTTAGATTTTATCTTCCTTCCTCCTGCTGCAATACCACAGCTTCCAAGCCCTATTCTAATTTTCATCGGAGTTTTTCCTCCTTTCCTTCTCGTAAATTTCCCTTATAATTTTCCTTGCACTATCAGGAGTTAAATTGCCATAAGCTTCTCCATTTATCATCATAACTGGTGCAAGGCTGCAGCATCCTAAACACGCAACATCCTCTAACGTAAAAATACCATCTTCAGTAGTTTCACCTGGTTTTATATTAAGTTCTTCACATATTGCTCTGCTGACTTCCTCTGAACCGTTAACATGACAAGCTGTTCCCTGACATTGAAGTATTATATATTTACCCGTAGGATTTAACCTGAACTGTGCATAAAATGTTGCAATGCCGTATATTTTTGCCCTCTTATTGCCTGTCCTCTCAGCAATTAAATTTAATGCTGATAAAGGAAGATATCCATAAACGCCTTGAGTTTCCTGAAGTATACTTATAAGACTTGCGCTTTGCCCTTCATACTTTTTAAGTATAGGTTCCATTAAAGATAAATCAATATTTTTATCTTCGAAGGTTAGAGCTAATTTTTGTTCACATGAGCATCCCACATTCATTCCTCCTTTTCATAACTATGCAGTAATTATTGCACAATTTATAATTTTATTTTTTCATAGAAAATTCACTATGTCAAATGCTTTAATTTCATATCCTTCATATTTAAATATTAAAAAAGGGTGTTTTAAACACCCTTTTTTAATATTTAAATCAATTTCCTTTTTTATTTATTTTGTCCATAAACCTTTCGGAATTTATTACATATCTTTCATGAATACCTTCTCCTATTTTTTCTATTTCATCAAAAGCTTCTACTTTAAATATGAGTTTTTTACCTTCTATTTTTATTAACTCTGCATTTACAGTTACTTTCATTCCCAAAGGTGTAGCAGCAATATGTATAACATCAACCTTAGTTCCAACAGTAGTGTACCCAACAGGAAGATGAAGATCTACTGCATTTTTTGCAGTACATTCCATAAGAGCAATCATAGCTGGAGTAGATAATACATCTACCAAGCCACTTCCATATCTACTTGCTAAATGTTCTTTTTTTACATCTGTTTCAAAGGATGAATTTAAGCCAATCTTTATTTTATCCATTACTTCAATTTCGCTCAATTTTTTTCCCCCTATTACATTATTAAGAGCGGAACTTGCGTTCCGCTCCCTTTATGCTTGATTGAATATAGTTTCAAATTCTTCAGCTTCAAGCTTTTCTTTTTCGAGAAGAGCCTCAGCAACCCTATGAAGTCTGTTTATATTTTCTTTTAGAAGATTTTCTGCTCTGTTATATGCACTCTCTATTATTCTCTTAATCTCTTTATCTATAAGTGCTGCTATCTCTTCACTATAATTTCTTGTTTTATTAAAATCTCTACCAAGGAAGACTTCATCGTGTCCTGTTCCAAATTCTATAGGACCTAATGTTTCACTCATACCATATTCAGTAACCATCTTCCTTGCAATAGTTGTAGCTCTTTCAATATCATTCTTTGCACCAGTGCTTATATCATTTAAAACTAATTTTTCTGCAACTCTTCCTCCTAAAAGTCCTACGATTTCCTCTTCAAGCTCCGTTCTTGATGCATAATATCTGTCTTCCTGAGGAAGGGATAGAGTATACCCTCCTGCTCTTCCCCTTGGTATTATGCTTATTTGATGTACAGGATCGGCATTAGGAAGGAGTTTCATAACAACCGCATGACCTGCTTCATGATATGCAGTAAGCCTTTTTTCTCTTTCGCTCATGACTCTGCTTTTCTTTTCAGTTCCAGCTATAACCCTTGTTATAGCTTCTTCAAGCTCATCCATTCCTATAAGTTTTTTACCTCGTCTAACGGTTAAAAGCGCAGCTTCATTCATTAAATTTTCAAGATCTGCTCCTGTAAATCCTGGTGTTCTCTTTGCTAAAACATCTAGTTTTACATTTTCATCTAAAGGCTTATTTTTCGAATGTACCTTTAGTATTTCTTCTCTTCCCTTTACATCAGGAGCATTTACTACTATCTGTCTATCAAATCTTCCTGGTCTTAAGAGCGCTGGATCCAATATATCAGGCCTATTAGTTGCAGCAACAACTATTATACCTTCGTTTGTTCCAAATCCATCCATTTCAACAAGAAGCTGATTGAGAGTCTGCTCCCTTTCATCGTGACCTCCTCCAAGCCCTGCGCCTCTATGTCTTCCTACTGCATCTATCTCATCTATAAATACTATACATGGCGCATTTTTCTTTGCATTATCAAAAAGGTCTCTAACTCTCGATGCTCCAACACCAACAAACATTTCAACAAAGTCTGAACCGCTTATGCTAAAGAAAGGAACACCCGCTTCTCCTGCTACAGCCTTTGCAAGAAGGGTTTTACCTGTACCAGGAGGTCCAACAAGCAATATCCCTTTTGGAATTCTTGCTCCAAGTTCAATATATTTTCTTGGCTGTTTCAAAAAGTCAACAACCTCTTGAAGTTCTGCTTTTTCTTCATCTGCCCCGGCAACATCATTAAACGTTACCCTCTTTTTATCGTTAGTAACCAGTTTCGCACGGCTCTTACCAAAGTTCATAACACCCTTTCCTCCACCGCCGCCTTGCGACTGTTGAAGGAAAATAAACCAAATAACTCCGAGCATTATGAGCATTAAGATATTTGGTATTGCTGATACCCATACAGGGAATCTTGTTGGAGGTATGAATTCAACTTTAACCTTCTCTGTATGAGTTTTATTAAAATCTGTTATATAGCTTTGGAATGTAGATATATCGCCCAGATTTACAGTAAAGGGTGTTCCATCATTGAATTCACCACTTGCATCTCCTATTTCAGAATCTACGACTACACTCTTTACATTATTATTTTGAATTTCTGTTATAAGCCTTGTATAATCTATTTTAGCCTTTTTTGTTGGGCCATTGCCATATAATGCTAGGGCTACAAAAAAGGCAAATATAATCAAAATCCATGCGCTGGCACTCTTAAAAAATGACTTTTTCATTATAGCCCCCCTTTCTTATTTGGTCGTTACTTATAAATTTTATCATATAATTTATGTATAAACAATTAACTTATTTAATCCTTTTTGTAAACTTCTTCTTTAAGAATGCCTATATAAGGTAAATTCCTAAATTTCTCAGCATAATCAAGGCCATATCCAACTACAAATTCATCTGGTATTGAAAAACCCACATAATCAGCTTTAATATCAACTTTTCTTCTATCTACTTTATCGAGAAGACAGCATATTTTAAGGTTCCTTGGATTTCTTGCTTTTAAATATTCATAAAGATACTTTAAAGTTGTACCTGTATCTATTATATCTTCAACAATGACAACATCTTTATTTTCAATATCAAAATCGAGATCCTTAAGTATCCTTACAATTCCAGATGTATTTGAAGACATACCATAACTTGAAACAGCCATAAAATCCATAGTTACATTAATATTCATGCTTCTCATCAGATCTGCTACAAATATTACTGAACCCTTTAAAATACCTATTAAAATAATATCTCCCTTTGGAAAATCTTTAATTATTTGTTCTGATAACTCCTTTACTTTATTTTTTATCTCCTCTTCTGTTAACAATATTTCTCTTATTGATTCATTCAATAATATCACTCCTTTTTATTCTAATTTCAAGAATATGTTTAGTATGTTCATCTATTTTGTAATTTCTCGTATCCCTGATTTGAGGTATCCATAATATCTCATTTTCAACAGCTATTAGTGGAATTTTTTCTCTATCATCTCTCGGTATTTTTTTATCTATAAATATATCTTTTATTTTCTTTCTTCCTTTCATACCTTTAGGATACATATAATCTCCATCTCTGCGATTTCTAATATAGAGCTTATTTTTTATTTTATCATAATCAAAATATTTTATGAACATTGTATCTTTATAAGTTATATTGCTTTTATATATTATTTTAGTATATACTTCAATATTCATATTATAAAGAATAATTTTCCCTGGAATTTCAATTTCAAATTCAAAGTTTTCTGCTCCCGTCTTCTTTTTAATTTTAAATATGTCATATTCAATCAAACATTCAACGTTATCCGGAAGACATATTTTCTTCCCTGTATCTTCATTTTTAATTATTTCAATACACTCTTCTATGTGTTTACCTTCTATACCATTAAGATTCCCTTTAACATCTTCAATGATACTTCTTAAAATTCTTCTTTTAATCGCAATATGTAAACTATTAAACTTTTTTACATTAAATCCATCTCTAAGCTTTATAACTTTAATACATTCCATTGCTTTATTTTTTATAAAATCATCCTCATCTCTTATAATTTCAGAGATTCTATAAAGGCTCTCAATTATATTAGGGTTAAAATAATTTTTTATATAAGGTATAACTTCAAGTCTTATTCTATTTCTTATATATATGCTTTCTTTATTTGTACTATCTATAATAGGGTTTAAATTATTATCAATACAATATTTTTCTATTTCTTCTCTGCTACACTCTATTATAGGTCTTATATACTTATTATCTCTTACAGGTTTTATACCACATAGTCCGCTTATTCCAGAACCTCTTAAAAATCTCATTATCATAGTTTCAGCCTGATCGTTCATATTATGAGCAAGAGCTATTTTATTTGCCTCAACCTCTTTTGCTACCTCATTAAAAAAGCTATATCTTATATACCTTCCTGCTTCCTCTATGGACATCTTTTTTTCATTAGCAAATTTTATAACCTCTGCACGTTTTAAATAAAATGGAACATTAAGTTTTTCTGCTAAAGATTTTGAATACTCTTCATCTCTTAGTGCCTCTTCTCCTCTTATCATGTGATTAATATGAACTGCATATAATTTAATATCGTAAAATTCTTTCAAACTATGTAATATATGAATAAGCGCTGTAGAATCAGGACCACCTGAAAGACCTATAACTATTTTATCACCCTTTGAAATCATACCATATTTTTTTATAGAACTTATAACTTTTTCTCTCATTTTAACACCACTTTAAAAATATTGCACTTTTAATTTTATCCTTTATTCTTTCATATATACCAATATATCAAATAAAACTAAAAAAAAAAAGCTGGATTACCCAGCTTTAAATAATTTTCCATATTTTTGACACCATTATAGTCATATCATCACCTATTTTGCCACCATAATTTTCTTTAGCTTTATAAAGTAAATAATCTGCAACATCCTTCGGATTCCCACTATCAAATTCGTATAAAGCCTTTCTTATCCATTTTTCTTTTTCAATATTAGAATCTATAACCCCATCTGATACAGTTATAATCATATCTCCATTTTTTAGTTGTATTATCTGACTCTCAATATCTATATCATCGAGTATCCCCACAGGAAGACTTATACTATTAATTATGTCAATATTAAATCCAGACTTTATAAAAGTAGGTGCACTACCTATCTTTACAAACTCTCCAACACCACTATATAAATCTAATAAGCACATATCTATAGTTGCAAAACATTCATCACATGATCTTAAAACAAGTACAGAATTTATTGCTTTTATAGCCGTATTTCTCTCAAATCCTGCTTCCATAAATTTTTCTAGCAAAGATATTGTAGTTTTACTTTCGCTTGATGCAACAGCTCCACTCCCCATTCCATCGCTTAATGCTATCAAATATCTTCCTTGTCCAATGTTTCCAAAGGTATAATTATCTCCTGAAATATTTTCTTTAGAAACTTTAGAAACAGCCGTTATTACATTATAGTTTACTGATTCAACCAATCTAAACTGACACATTAAACAATTTCTATCTATACTGCATTTATTAGATTCTTTCTCCATATTTACACCCAAAGTTTTTGATATTACAGATGCATATTCTCTGCCGCATAACTGTTTACCCGAGCAAGGCTTTCTATAAATAGTAACTTCAAATTTGCCTCTGTTATCTTTAATTGCAAGTACATCATCAAATTCAAGTCCTTTCCTATCAAGAGCAACTTCTATTTCTTTCTCAATTTCATTTTTAAAATCCACTGTTGTTGCTACTTCATCCATCATGCTTTTTATAAGCTGGGAAACCCCCTTGGTCTGCTCTGCTACTATTTTCCTGGAATTAGTTATTTTTTTCTTCCATCTATTATTTAACCTTAAGATTTCAAAGGAATGATTAGCCTGTTTAGATAGTTCATTAGGTCTTCTGCATTTTTTCTTTAAACTCTCTGGCATATTCTCTGCACTTATCATTCCCTTTTTTTCAATATACCTTAAAAGTTCTATAAAAGAATCGTATGTATAATATAGTTCCTTATCCCAGCAGAAATTTCTTCTCTCACAACTTATACAAACTTTATCAGCAAGTTTTTCAACCAATTCATTTATCTCAGTTTTTTTTGAAAGCTCATTATTAACGTTTTCTTCAAGTATCTTTGAAAGCGATGTTACTGTATTAAATATATTATTTAGTTTTAATCCTGTAATGTCTTTTATCCTTTCTATATAGGATTTTTGAAGCTCTAAAGCTTGTCTTTCTTCATCGAGTAAAATAGAATATTTATCGTATATTCGTTGAGGAATTAACATAAAAACAATACAAGGTATTATCGTATCTAGAAATATCATATTTATATCAGATAAACCTACTGTATAGAAATACAAAAGAGCAGAAGATGTAATAAAAGCTATACAGGTTATTATTTTACCAGTATCCCTGAATATACCGCTTGTAAGCCCGCACACAGCATATAGCCCAATTGAAATGGGCATTTTACAATCACATATACTCATCATAAATCCAATTACAGTACCAACTATGCAGCCCATATCAGCTCCCTTTACATATCCTATTAAAAGTATAACAAAAAAAGAAAACATATTTTTAAGTGACATACCATAATATTTGATATCCCACATCCCAGAAGCTATACCTGCGATTAAAAGACTTATACATATCAATTCTTCCTTTGAAAATATTTTCCGTCTCCTGTTATTAAAAAATACAGGTATCCCATATGCAAATATGTAGCATGATACTAAAATCAGCATAGATTCAAGAACTAATAAACAAACATTATACGTTAAAAGTCCCTTTGATGTGAATTTTATATGAAATAATATACCTGATATAAAGTTAAACACAAATGCACAAATTGATATTTTATGAAGTTTATTTTTATTTTCTTTTGTTAAAACAATTACAATTATAAGTAAAAGAACAGTTAAAGCATGATAATAAGAGATGTAACTTTTAAAAGTGCTAATATATCCAAAAATTGTAACAAGGCCACAAAAAACCAAATTTTTTTTATCAAGAACACCGCAAGCAGCAGAAAAAAATGCTATTCCAAAGGGCATCATTACGTTGTATACAAAAACCCTTGGCAAAAAAAACATTGCTACACATAAAAATAAATATTGATACTTTAGAAAATTAAGTTTTTCTTTCTCTCTAAATTTATACTCTCTATCAGCTCTTTTATATGGTACAGCTGCTCCTTTGTACATCATATAATCACCCCACTTTTTAGATGTGAGGTTATTATATCAAATATATTCAAAAATGTTTGTCATTATGAATACATTAACTTTAAAAAAGTTATGACACATATTAATAAAATATTATAGCAATAAATAATCTTCGACTTAAATCAGATAAATTATACTTAAAAAATCTAAAACATTAATCTAAAAAAGAAGAAAAAAAGAACTAAAAAACTTTAATAATTACAAAAAATAAAACCTTTATTAAGCTAGATTACATGCTCAATAAAGGTTTTATTGCACAATTAATAATAAATCGCAATAAAAAAACACCTAATTGGTGCCGTCTATGTATTATGGTGGCGGCGAACGGATTCGAACCGCTGACACTTCGGGTATGAACCGAATGCTCTGGCCAACTGAGCTACGCCGCCATTTTGGTTGCGGGGGAAGGATTTGAACCTTCGACCTTCGGGTTATGAGCCCGACGAGCTACCTAGCTGCTCCACCCCGCGATATTAAATGGTGCCGGAGACCGGGGTCGAACCGGTACGATCCTTTAGGGATCGCAGGATTTTAAGTCCTGTGCGTCTGCCTGTTCCGCCACTCCGGCAAATCGCTCTTGCGACAATATAAATTATATAATGATTTTAGAATTAAGTCAACATAATTTTAAAATTTTTTTTAGCCAATTATTTACACTCATTATTTATATAATTAAATAACAGGGAAAAAAACTTATTATACTTAAGCTTCTTTCCCTTACCCCTTAATACAAAGCACTTTCTTTAAGCCCTGCTATTGCATAAAAAAGACTTTTATAAGCCTATCTTCTTGCATAGCCTCCACTGCGTTTTGATTCTTGATTCTTTTTTATATCCTGAAATTTTTCTTCACTATCCTTTAAAAATTTCGCTAATCTTTCTTCAAAGGATAAAGTCGATGTCTTTTTCTTCTCATAATCCCAATCTATTTCAACTGGTTTATTTGTCTTTTTTTGAGAATTTACTTGTCTTATTGAAAGACTTATTTTACCATTATCATCGATTCCTATTACTTTTACTTTAACCTTGTCCTTTTCCTTTAAATGTTGCCTTATGTCCTTAACATAAGTATCCGATATTTCTGAGATGTGAACTAAACCTGTCTTTCCTGATAAATCAACAAAGGCTCCAAAATTAGTAATATTAACTATTGTGCCCTCTAATACGCTTCCTATTTGCAGGGTCATATTGTAGAAATTCCTCCTTAATAGTTTTTTAATATTACTATTATACATAAATTTATTTTATCAGTCAATTTATGAATCTCATTTTTTCTTATTCTTATCTATAAATAAAATTTCACCTGGCTTAGCAAGTCCAAGTTTTTCTCTTGCAAGATCTTCAATGTAATCCTCCCTCTGCATCATATTAAACTGCTCTTTCAATTGTTCATTTTGCATCTTTAGCTTTGTAAGCTGGTCATTATACTGCTTATACTCCTTATTTAGCCTATTTATTATAATTTGCTGCTTTACAAATATTACTCCAAAGAATAATAAAATAAATATTAATATAACCAGCTTTCTTTTTTTCATATATCTATTCTCCTTCATAAAGTTTTATAATTTAATATTCTTTATTATATTCCATTTTCCTTCTTAATTTTTAATTTTTTATTTCTAAAAAATTCCACTATAGATTTTCTAACTTCATATATAATTAATTTGAATACATAACTTATTAAGCTTATCGGATAAAAAATTAAAATTATTATTACTCTAAAAAATTTTATAAAATAATATATTAAAAATCTTAAAGTTTTTAATATTATACTGCTGATAAACTTAAAATATAAAAATATTCCTAGTATGAGACCAACAAATGTATAATAACGAAGTTCTCCATTATTCGTAAAGAAAAAAAATATAAATATTAAAATAGCAGTAAAAATCCAAAACAACAAATCAGAAACTGCCGTTATAAGTCTATTGGGGCTGTTAAATCCCCTTAGAATTCTATAAACATCAAACATTACCCCTATAATTATACCTGCAATTGCTGTATATACAAAATAATATATTTGAGTATTGATTGGAAGTATCATAAATATTCCTCCAGAATTCTTAATAAGACTATTTAAAGAGCTTCTTTATAATACCTTCTTTTTTACCTGCCTCCTTCGTTGTATAAATCATAGATATAAACTCCCCTTCAATACACATATCCCCATTATCCACATTCAACTTATTTACCTTCATATTTTCCCCCTTTATATTAAGTCCTCCCATCTCAGTTACCAAAATAATATTTTCTTCATTAAACGTTACTACATTAATGACTCCCGTTATATCTATCCTTTGTCTGCTTTCAATATGAACTACATGATTATGTTGAGATTTAATAGCCTTTATTTCCATATAATCCCTCCAATCTCATATAATAATATGCAAAAACTAGTAAATTTATAACTCAAAAATTTTTAATTACTAACATAAACCCACATTTTTCTCACAACATATCCACAGATTTATCCACAGATTGTGCATAAAAAAAGCCAAGCATAGCTTGACTTTTAATTACTATTCAATTTCTTTTCCAGTTATTATTGTATACATCTTTTCAGCATCTGATTTTGTTACATGCTCTAATATTTCATTTACCTTAGCCTTAACTGCTCCTGAGGCATATTGAATTTCAATTATATCTCCAACTTTAACATCAGTACCAGGTTTTGCTACCTTTCCATTTACCAATACCTTCCCCGTATCACAAACTTCTTTAGCTACGGTTCTTCTTTTTATTATCCTCGATACTTTTAAAAATTTATCTAATCTCATATTAACACTTCCTTAAACTTAAAAAAACCAGGTACAAGACCTGATTTTTACTTATTCACCTTATCTTTTAATTCTTTTCCTGCTTTAAATACTGGAACCTTTGATGCTGGAATTGTTATTTCTTCTAATGTCTTTGGATTTCTTCCTTTTCTTTCTCCTCTTTCTCTAACTTCAAATGTTCCAAAACCAACAAGTTGCACCTTGTCATTTTTTTCTAATGCTTCTTCGACACTTTCCATAAATGCCTTAAGTGCCTTTTCAGCATCCTTTTTTGTTAATGCACTTTTTTCTGCTATTGAAGTAATAAGTTCTGCTTTGTTCACTTTGATAACCTCCTTAGTTAATCTATTTAATAGATTACAGTAGTTAATTCTTCACAAGTTTAAAAAATCCTTCTTTTTGAATTATTTTTTTTGAATTTAGCTTCATTCCACAGCTGATCCATCTCATTTAAAGTCATATCTTCAAGATTTTTCCCATTTTCTGTTGCTGTTTTTTCAATATATTCAAATCTTGTTATAAACTTTTCTATCGTTTTTGTCAATGCAAATTCAGGATTTATTTCTAAAAATCTTGAAACATTTACAACCGCAAACAATAAATCACCAATTTCTTCCATTGTATTTTCATAATTATTTGATTTATACACCTCAAGAAATTCTTCAAGTTCTTCTTTAACTTTGTCTATTGCTAAATCTACTTTATTCCAATCAAAACCAGCCTGAGATGCCTTTTCCTGAACCTTATAGCTTCTCAAAAGAGCCGGAAGAACTTTAGGTATTGCCTTTAAGTTATCTGTATATGATTCTATATTCTTTTCATCTTTTTTTATCTTTTCCCAATTTTGCATAACATCATCAGAGGTTTCACATACATCATCTCCGAAAACATGAGTATGCCTTTTTATCATTTTATCTGTTATCCCATATATCACATCCTTTAAATTAAATTCTCCAAATTCCTCTGCTATTTGACTATGAAATACTACTTGTAATAATACATCTCCAAGTTCTTCGCAAAGCGCTTCCATATCATTCTTATCAATAGCATCAATTACCTCATAAGCTTCTTCAATAAGATATCTTTTAAGAGTTTCATGGGTTTGCTCTCTATCCCAAGGGCATCCGTTTTCACTTCTAAGTTTTTTCATTACATCTACTAAATCTTCAATATTATACCTTGTACGCTTAGTTGATGGTGGAATATATAGACTTGTAAGGTGATCTATCCAATCTACTCTGTCAATCTCAAACAGAGGCATTTTTTGTATTTTTTCAAGTTCTTTAACTCCTGCTGCCCTTATTAAATATACTTCCTGATCATCACTATAATAATCCATTAACTTTATCTTTACATCAGAAGCTACTATTTTTGAATATATTTGAGTTATAATATTACCAACATTTATATCCGGCATATGATTTTCAATCTGAAGAGCGTCAATTACCTTAAGTCCTTCAATAGGATCAATTTTAATAGCATTTATAATTACATCAACAAAGCTTAATGCAGGTATAACTTCAACATCTATTCCCTTTTCCTTAGCATAATTCAGTATTAAAGATACTGACTTCTCTGCAACAAGGGGATGCCCAGGAACAGCATAAACAACATCCTCAAGGTTTACTATATGCCTTGCTATTTTTTCATAAACCTCATCAAAATTATCGCTTTTTTCATAAAAATTGTCAAAGGTTTTAAATGGAATACCAAGACTTCTAATATACTCAACACAAGGATGTTTATCTGTCCTCAAATATAAATTATTAGCATATTTAATTGCATTTATACATTTTAAAGTTAAATCATCCCATGAACCTGGTCCTAAACCTATTATTTTTATCATTAATTCATCCCCTTCGTTAAATTATTCTTTTAATTTCACTTAAAGTTAAAGTTTTTGTCACAATCAGCATAACAAAATAGGATATAGCTCCTAATAAAATTGATGTTATTGTTGTTAAATTTTTTGTTGAAGTTAAATTATAAATAAAAGTATAACTAATCATTACAACCAAAACCATAGTAATTGTGCATATCAATGGATTAATCAATATCTCCTTAAAGTCAATATTGATCTTTGTATATTTTACCACAAGTACAAAATCAATTAAAGCAACAATAAAATAAGATATAAGTGTCCCATAGGCCGCAGCTTTAATATTTAAAGCTGGTATAGGTATAAATATTATATTTATTATAACCTTAATTATACTTCCAAGCACCATAACACAAACAGGAATAAATGTTTTTCCAGTTCCATTAAGTATACTTGTAGAAGTTTGAGCAATTATAATAAATAAAGCTGCAATGGATAATATCTGCATCAAATTCCATCCTTGGCTAAAACCCTGAAATATTAAAGAAAGTATAGGTTCCGCAAGCACATAAAGTCCACTACAGCAAGGGAGAGCCAATATCATAGCTAGTTTATAAGATGTTTTAATATCTCTTACCATTTTTTCTCTATTCCCTATTGCAAAACTTTCTGAAATCGCAGGTACTGTACTTTGTGATAATGCTATTGAAAGAGTTAAGGGCACATTAATTAGCACAAATGCCTTCCCTGTAAGCTGACCGTAAAGCACAGTAGCATATTGCTCATTAAATCCTGCATTTTTAAGCAATCCAACGACTAATATTGAATCTATCAGAGACATTACTGCCCCAATTGCCTGTCCTATTGATATAGGTATTGCAATTTTAAATATTTCAATCAAAATTACAATTGAAGAAGATGATGACTGTTTTTCTATATATCTCAATCTCTTTTTTGAATAACATAAAATCATCCAAAAAAGACCTGCTATTGAACCTGTAACAGCTCCAAAAGACGCTCCACCTGCAGCAACTGCTATACCATATGGAAGTAATAAATATGCAAGTCCAACGCCAAGCAAAACTCTCATAATCTGCTCTATTATTAAAGATACTGCTGGTGGGGTCATATCTTGAACACCTTGAAAATACCCTCTAAAAGCAGATAAAACGCATGTAAAAAAAGGCGCAAGAGAAATACCTAAAAGTGAATAATAGGAATCCTTACTCCATCTTAAATAATATATAATTTCTTTTGAAAAAATTATTAAAAATATGCTTGAAATTCCTCCAAATATACCCATAATAAAAAAAGCTATTTTAAATATACGGCAGGCTTCTTTTGTTTTATTTAATGCAATTCTTTCGGATATCATTTTAGATATCGCAATGGGAATACCTGAAGATATACCTAAAAGAAAAGTATATAATGGATATGTCAACTGATATAATCCAATGCCTTCCTCTCCTATCATATATATTAAAGGTATTCTAAAAAAAAAACCCAAAAATTTAGCAATAATTCCTGCAATTCCAAGTATCAAGGTTCCCTTTACTATATTCTTTTTCATCCATATCCCCCTATAAAATTAATACATATATTCAAGTCAATACTTTTTCTTATATTAAAATATTATTCTTAGATAGATTATATGCAAAATAAAAGCAGCCTAAGGCTGCTATAAAATAATTATTGCTCCATCTGTTTACCTAAAAATACAGCTGCTGTTTCTGAAAGCTTTTTCTCCTGATCTCCCATAATAACATTTTCATCCTTTGACATTATTATTACTGCTCCGATTGCATCACCTTCAGCTATAATAGGCGAAATAACTTGAGCTGTATATGCTGTGCCATCTTCTTCATCACTAGTTATAGCAAAGCCCTTTCCTCCATCCTTTGCATTATGCATAATAGTCTTTCTCTCATTTAATATTTTTTCAACATCCTCACTAATACTTTTTTCCATGTATTCTTTTTTTGTTGCTCCTGCAACAGCTATAATAGAATCTCTATCACAAATAAGTATTGCATGACCAATAGATTGTTGCAAAGCCTCAGCATATTCCTTTGCAAAATCGCTTAATTCCCCAATTGGAGAATATTTTTTTAGTATTATTCCTCCTTCACGATCTGTAAAAATTTCAAGAGGGTCTCCTTCTCTAATCCTTAATGTACGTCTTATCTCTTTTGGTATAACAACTCTCCCTAAATCATCAATTCTTCTTACTATTCCCGTCGCTTTCATTACTTTACCTCCTTAAATGTGTATTAGATTATATATTTTACCTTAATATTAATTTCTTCAAATTTCAGAAAATTATACCCAAAATAGAACAAAATTTCTTATTAATAATAAAAAAACTTAGGATCATTTCCTAAGTTTTAATAAACCTTTATCTTTTATCATGTTTTTTGAGATAATTTAAATGACAAAAATAACAAACTCCATAAGAGGAAGGTCTTTTCATATACCCACAACCCATGCATTTTTGCTCCCTGTTTCTATAAGGACTTCTTTCAATTTCTCTCAAATCTATATTTACATTCATTATATTTTTTTCCATAAAAAACACTCCATTTCTACCCATTTAATATTATTCATTTTACGTGTATTTTTATTCACTACATCTTTATTATAATCCAATTGGTTTTAAAATTCAAGTATTTATTCATATTTTTGTTTGTTTATACGCAAGGTTATTAAAAATAAGCACTTATTTTATTTTGTATATATTAATTATAAATTATTACCATAAACATATTTATTCATATCAATATAATTTTACAATGCTTTTTTAATGAATACAAAAATAATTATTTATAAACTTTTTTTAAAACCTAAAAGAAATATATATGATAGGACTAAAATTATTCAAATATAAAAGTATATAAAAAAGGAGATATGTTATATATTAAAACTATCAAAGCTGTCTTAATGGAAAATTCCATTTCTCTAAAACGGCTTTAATAAATTATAAAATTTTATAAAGCTATCTTTCCTGTTGCAATCAAGGTAATCATTACAGCTGAAACTAAAACTAATACAGATACTGCAACAATTTCAGATTTAGTAAATTTCTCATTTTTATCCTTCTTTGCCATATAGTAAACATATAATCCAATCGTATATATAATTATTGCAAGCCCAAAATACATCAATCCTACTGTATATATAACATATACAGAATATACTAAAGCAAAAATTGAAATTATTATATCAGAAGCTTTAGATTTTTCATTTATACAAATTTTAATAGCAAACATAGTCGATAAAAGATATGGGATTAAATAAACCGTAGTTGCTAAGGTATAAGCTATATTATATGCACTTTGTAGCTTTTCTGAAAGCAATCCAAATATAAAAATAAATGTAACTATATTTGTTAACCTCAATGAATTAATTGGTACTCCTGCAGTATTCTCTTTTTTAAACCATTTTGGCATAACCCTGTCCTTTGCTGCAATAAATGGAAGTTCAGCCGTAAGCAATATCCAACTCAAAAGTGCTCCTAATACAGAAACTAAGACTCCAACTCTTACAATCGCTCCTCCAACATTTCCAAGAACAGTAGCTGCAAGAACATCTGCAAGAGGAGTTCCTGCATTTGCAAGCTTATCTGCTGAAATAACTCCCATAGCAACAACAGATATTAACATATAAATAATTAATGTAATAAAAAATCCAAGTATTGTTGCCTTTCCAACAGTTTTTTGATCAATGGCTCTTGTTGACATAACAACTGCAGCTTCAATACCTATAAAACACCAAAGAATAGTACCCATAGCTCCATTTATTTGTCTGTATAGATTTGTATTTTCCTTTGTTGATGCAAGTATGTTTTTCCAATTTGGCACGCTGAATATATTCGATTTCCAAACGAATAATCCAAACAATATAACAAGCACAAGGGGAATTATCTTTGCAATAGTAAATAGCGCATTTATAATGCTAGCATTTTTTATTCCTAGGCTAATAACATAATGATATAATAATAACAATAAAGAACCTAAAATAAATGAAACAATAGGTTTTAATCCTTTCCCTTCAGGAAAAAAGCTATTAATGGTTTTAAATATTAAGAATATGAATGCGACATTACCAATAACTGCACTAAACCAATAACCCCAAGCAGAACTAAAACCAACAAGGTCTCCAAATCCTTCTCTTGCATAGGAGTAAATACCTCCTGTAAGTTCTGGCTTTTTATTAGATAACATTTGGAAAACCAGTGCAATCATCAAAACGCCAAAGCCACCCAAAATCCATGCAAGAATTGTTGCCTGTGGATTAGCGCTTCTAATTAGGTCTGTAGGACTGTTAAATATCCCAGCACCAATCATAGAGCCAATAGCAAGTCCTGTTAAAAGTAATAGTCCAAGCTTTTTTTCATTTTTCATATATAATCCTCCTATTTCATTTGCTTTGGAAAAATATATTATGTTAAAATAACAAATTTCGCTATTATCTTTATTTCACATATATTATTAACATACCATATAGAATTTATTAATATACTTTTAAATTAAAATTTATATTAAAAAAGGCTGCTACATAGCAGCCTTTTCCTTATAATCTATCTTGATAAGTTTTAATTTTAATCTTTTCCTTCCATCCCTGAAGAAGTTCCTGAAATTTATCAGATTTTTTTTGTTCTGAAAGCATTTCACTTATTTCTTTCTTAACCTTTTCAAGAGGTACTAAAGGATATTCAGTTTTCTTATTTACTTTAATAATATGATATCCAAATTGACTCTTAACAGGAGCACTTATCTTTCCAACAGGCAGCCCAATAGCTGCAATCATAAAATTCTTATCATAATTCTTATCGCTATAATAGATGTCTCCTAATTCTCCGCCTTTATCCTTTGAACCAGGATCTATGCTGTATTTTTTTGCAGCATCTGCAAATTTTAAACCCTTATCAATTTCATCTTTAACCTTTTTTGCCTCTTCTTCTGTTTTTACAAGTATGTGAGATACATTCATAACATTAGGCTTTTCTGTATAGTCATAGGCATTTTGATGATAATAGTTAGTAATTTCTTGCTCAGTGACTTTAACATCTTTAGTTTGATTATCATAAAGTTTCTCAAAGATGATGCTATTTTTAACAAGCTCTTTATAATCATCTATAGTAAATTTTAAATTTGCAAGCTGTTCATTGAACTTTTTCTCATCGCCAGCTGCTTTTTTGGCTTCATTTAATTTTTTATCTACTTCACTGCTTAAAGTTTTTTCATCAGGAATAAGATTAAGCTCTTTTGCTTTTTGAAGATATATTTTTTCATTTATCATTTGTTCAAGCGCTTTAGATTTTAATTCTTTAAGATATTCTGCATTTTCTTTTTTATCAAAAAAACCTTTTCCATAATATGCCTCATACTGTGCAATTTGTAGAGACATCCTCTTATCAAAGTCTCCTTTTTTAATTTTGTCACTACCTACAGTTGCAACTACTGTATTCTTTATTCCTTCTGGAGTCTTGGCTATCAAATCGCATCCTGTAAAACCTATTAAAAATAAACCAATTGATAAATTTAAAATTAATTTTTTAATTTTCCCCACTTTTATCCCTCTCTCTCTTAACATATAAAAATATTATAATCTATTTGCTTATATTATGCAAATCACTTATCATTTCTAAAAATTTCTTTAATAAACTTACATCCTTAGATATATTATTTGACTTTAATTTTATTATAGGCTGAGTAGTACTTCCATAGCTTAAAACTCTATCCATCTTCAGGTTTACATCTCTTAATACATCTATACTTATAAATTTACTATCTTTAAAATGAATGTATATATCTCTATTCACTTGTTTAATGTTTATTATCTTTAATTTTTTACTTAATGATTTTATATAAGCTATATTTATTAAGTTTTCAACTGGACTAGGAATGTCCCCAAATCTATCAACAATTTCTTCTTCGATTTCAATTTTATCATCTAAATTCTCTATTGAAGCTATTTTTTTATAGGTTTCTATCTTTATCATTTCATCACCTATAAAATTATCAGGTATATAAGCATTGGTTGGAATTTCTATTGAAGGTTCTATATATTCTTCCTTTACATCTCCTTTTAGTTCTCTTACGGTTTCCTCTAGAAGTCTGCAATACAAATCATAACCAACTGCAGCCATATGTCCATGCTGCTGTGTGCCTAAAAGATTCCCAGCTCCTCTTATTTCAAGATCTCTCATTGCAATTTTAAATCCAGAACCAAACTCAGTAAATTCCTTTATAGCCTTTAATCTTTTTTCAGCAACTTCTGTTAGAACTTTATCCTTTTTATAAGTAAAATAAGCATAAGCAAGCCTGTTGGATCTTCCAACTCTCCCTCGAAGCTGATATAACTGTGACAGCCCCATTTTGTCAGCATCATATACTATAAGCGTATTTACATTTGGCATATCTATTCCAGTTTCGATAATGGTTGTACAAAGAAGTACATCTCCATCTCCTGAAATAAAAGATATAATTGCCTCTTCAAGTTCCTTTTCATCCATTTTGCCATGACCTATTATTATTTTGGCTTCTGGAATAAGTTTAGATAGAGTTAATTGCATGTCCTTTATAGTTTCAACTCTATTATACACAAAAAAAACCTGTCCTCCTCTTGACATCTCTCTTACTATAGCATCCCTTATAATATTTTCGTTATATTCCATAACATAGGTTTGAACAGGATATCTCTCTTCGGGAGGAGTTTCTATTATGCTCATATCTCTAACTCCAATCATCGACATATGGAGGGTTCTTGGAATTGGAGTTGCCGTAAGCGTTAATACATCTATATTTTTCTTAAGCAGTTTAATCTTTTCCTTATGAGAAACTCCAAATCTTTGCTCTTCATCTACTATTAAAAGCCCCAAATCCTTAAATCGAACATCTTTTTGAAGAAGCCTGTGTGTTCCTATAATTATATCTATATTACCAGAATGAAGTTCTAATAAAGTCTTTTTTTGCTGTTCTCTACTTCTAAATCTGCTTATCATATCTATAGTTACAGGAAAATCCATAAACCTTTGCTTAAAATTATTATAATGTTGCTCTGCAAGTATAGTAGTTGGAACAAGAACTGCAACCTGCTTGCCATCCATAACAGCCTTAAAAGCAGCTCTCATCGCTACCTCTGTTTTACCATATCCAACATCACCGCAAAGAAGTCTATCCATCGGCTGCGTCTTTTCCATATCCCTTTTTATTTCTTCTATAGCTGTCAGCTGATCAGGAGTTTCATCATAGGGGAATTCATCTTCAAACTGTTTTTGCCATGGGGTGTCCTTTGAAAAAGCATATCCTTTTATAGATCTTCTTACAGCATAAAGCTCAATGAGGCTTTCAGCCATTTCCTTTAATGATTCTTTAACCTTTTTCTTAGTTTTTGTCCACTCATTTCCTCCAAGTTTATAAACCTTTGGTGGATTATCATCAGCCCCTATATACTTTTGAACCATATCAAGCTGTTCTGCAGGAACATAAAGGGTATCTCCTCCTTGATATTGCAAAAGGAGATAATCCTTTTTTATTCCGTCTATTTCAAGCTGACTTATGCCTTTATAAACTCCTATTCCATGATTTACATGAACAACATAATCGCCTGTTTTTAAATCTGTAAAACTTTGTATTTTGCCTGCTCTTTTAGTAAAGGCTCTCTTTTTTTCTGTTTTTTCTTTAAAAACCTCTTTATCAGATATTACAATAAGCTTTAAATCAGGAAATTCCATACCTCTGCTTAAGCTTCCAAAGGTTACTACTACACGCCCCGCTTTTAATTCATCAACCTTCTCGCTATATATCGCATCTATTTCCTCTTCTTTAAGACTCTTTGCAAGTCTTTCAGCTCTTGCTGCTGTACCTGCCATAATAACTATATAATATTTATTCTTAATTTTGCTCTTTATTTCGTTTAACAAAAATTCTATATTGCCTGATAAAGGATTCATAGATATAGCATTGAAATTAACTAGTGATAATGGTTTTACCTCCTCAACTACTCTTGGAAGCATATTAAGTGCTATTATTTCATTTTTTTTAATACCGTCAATTATATATTCTGGAGGGAAAAAATACTCTCCTTGTTTTGGCATTACATCTCCCTTATCAAACATCGCCTTAAAAGTTTCTTGAAATTCATCATATGATGTTTTAATCCTTTGAACTATTCTTCCCGATTCGTCAAGTATAATCAAAGGTTCATTAAAATAATTTATAAAAAAATTTGATGAATTATATAAATAAAACATATAGCTGTCGATACCTTCAAAGTATTTAAAATTTCTAAGCTTTTCTATATTTTCTTTCACTCTTTGCTTTAATCTTTCTGCCGATTCTTTATTCTTCTTTGAAAAAGATTTATATTTTAATTCAAAATCCTTCTCTAAATTATTGATTATATGAGGTATACTTTCAGAACTTATAATAGTTTCTCTAGCTGGGTAAATTAATATTTCATCGATTTTATTCCTGCTTCTTTGACTTACTATATCAAAAGTTCTAATTGTATCAATTTCATCCCCAAAAAACTCTATTCTAAAAGGTTCATGATAAAGAGGAGAAAATACATCTATTATTCCTCCTCTTTGGGCAAACTGACCAACACCTTCTACTATCTCAACCCTTTCGTACCCAATTTCTGTAAGTTTGGCTGTTAAATTCAATATTTCATAAGAATTATTTACTTTTAAAAGAATATTATTTCTAATAAATAAGTCCTTTGGAGGCATATTATAAAAAACTGAATCTATTGATGCAACAACTATTATAGGTTCACTGGATAATATCTTATATATTGTCTTTAATCTTTCTGTCTTAACTTCACCTGAAGTAACATCTACATTAAAAACCATTTCCTTAATAGGAAAATAAAAACACTTATCTGTAAAGGTTTTTATATCATCATAAATCTTTCTTGCCTCAATATCATTATGAGTCAGTATTAATATCTGCTTTTTTAAAGAGTCAAAAAGGCAATACGAAATATAGGCCTTTTGAGATTCCGAAAGACCATGAACTTGACATGGAGTTTTTTGTGAATTTAATGATGAAAGTATTGTTTCATATCCTTCATATTTTTTAAAGATATTGTTTAAACCTTCAAATCTCAAAAATCCACCCCCTTTAATAGTACATTTTTATTCTTTACCCATTTTTAAACAATTATACTTATTCATTGCACTTTGTATTCCATTTTTTATTATTTCTATTACTGCTTCCCCTGATGTTTCTATGACTTTACCTAATACTTCCTTTTCATTTTCAGAAAACTTCCCCAGAACATGGGCTATCATATTTTTATCTGGGCTCCCTATACCTACTCTAACCCTTGGAAATTCATTGCTATTTAGCTGGTATATAATATTTTTCATTCCGTTATGTCCTGCATCACTTCCTGAAGGTCTAATTCTTATCCTACCAAACATTATATCTGCATCATCATAAACAACAATAATATTTGAAAGGGGAATTTTGTAAAAATCTACAGCTTCTCTTATACTTTCTCCACTTAAATTCATATACGTAGAAGGTTTTAAAAATATTACCTTTTCATCTCCAATAATACATTCTCCAACAAGCCCTTTAAATTTTATCTTTGAGATTTTAAAATCAAGCTTATTCGATATAAAATCAACAACCATAAATCCTACATTATGCCTTGTATTATCATATTTATTCCCAATATTACCAAGTCCTGCAACAAGATACATAAAAACACTCCTTCTTACTATATAAGTATTAGTATATCATAAAGAGTATATTTCAAAAAGAAAAAGGCCAAAAGGCCTTATCTTCCATTAGAATCCTGAAGCTTTATCTGCACATTTTGATATTTACCAGATCTATATATTTTCATAGTTACAATATCCCCTACTTTATGCTTTGAAAGAACATCTGTTAATACCTCAGAATTATCTATATTTACTCCATCAAAAGCAACTATTATATCTCCTGGAAGAATTCCTGCTCTTTCAGCTGATCCTCCCCTTACGACTCTAACCACGTATCCTCCGACAGGAACTTCATTTTCCTTTGCTGTATCTTCATCAATAAATTTATATTCAATACCAATATACGGTCTTGAAACATATCCATTTTTTATAAGAGATTGTATTATTGGTACTGCATCATTAATCGGTATTGCAAGACCTATACCTTCGGCTTCAATATTCTTTAAGGTATTTATACCTATAACCTCTCCTGCGGCATTACAAAGAGCACCACCACTGTTTCCAGGATTTATTGAAGCATCTGTTTGAATAAGCCTATAAACTTTTCCATCTAGATAGAGTTTTCTATTAACAGCACTTATAACTCCCACAGTTACTGAACCTGCAAATTCCTCTCCAAGAGGATTCCCTATCGCAATGGCTGTATCTCCAACTCTTACTTTTGATGAATCCCCAAATTTAGCAACTGGGAGATTAACGGCATTTATTTTAAGTACTGCAAGGTCTGTTCTCATATCGCTTCCTATTATCTTTGCAGGTAATTTTTTACCTCCTGGAAGGGTTACAGTTACATTTGAAGCTCCGTCTATTACATGCTCATTTGTTACTATATATCCTGACTTATCAAATATAATCCCAGAGCCACTTCCCTGAAGCGCAGTCCCACCTCCCCAAATTCTAACATTATTATCAACTCCTACAATTGCAGGTCCTATAGTATCGGCAACTTTATTTATTGCATTCTTTGGTATATCAGCCGTTTCATTTTGGGGAGATAGGTTTTTTATATTTTCTTCAGAATTCCCATGATATACATACCCATTATCATAATTATTCTTAACATAATATCCTCCAAGAATACCACCTATAGAAGCAGAAAAAAACACAATCATCACAATTCCCAAAAAATTTCTTAATTTTTTAGGCTTTTTTTGTTCAACAAATCTTACTCCGCTTTCCCATGAGTTATTATTAAAATCCATTGCAGCACCTCCTTACATACTAATTTAATTATAAATATGCTTTTTTAATAAACTATGAACTATTATTGAAAATATTAAAAATTAACTCAAACTTAATGTAAAGGTAAATTTTGTGCCTTTATTCCCTGATTCTACCCATATAGTTTGTTTATGTTGATTTATAATCTGTCTTGCAATAGAAAGGCCAAGTCCCGTGCCTCCACCCTTTGAACGTGCTTTATCTACTTTATGAAACCTGTCCCAGATATAAGCTATTTCATCCTTTGGAATAGCAGGTCCATTGTTAAAAACGCTCACAAGCAAACGATCTTCTTTTATCTCTGTCTTAATCTCAATAATGCCTTTCTCAGGAACAAATTTAATAGCATTATCAACAAGATTAGTTATAACCTGGTCAATTCTATCTCTATCACCTTTTACTTTTAACTTATTACCTATTAAAATAACTTCTACATTTATTTTCTTTTTATTAATCCTATCTTCAAACTTTATTATCCTTTGCCTTATAAGTTCATTTATATCAAAAGTACCTATGGATAAAGAAAATTCTCCAGATTCTAATCTTGCAAGATCTAAAAGATCATTTATAAGTCTAATAAGCCTTTTTATTTCATCGTGAACAATTTTTAAATAGTATGATGTTTTTTCTTGAGGTATAGTACCATCTATGATTCCTGATAAAAATCCATTTATTGAGGTCATTGGAGATCTCAACTCGTGGGAAATATTCGCAATAAAACTTCGCCTCATTTTTTCAAGATTTTCAAGAGAATCTGCCATATAGTTAAAAGATTTTGCCAAATCACCAATTTCATCATCAGATATTAAGTTAACTCTTCTATCAAACTCCCCCTTTGATATAAGCTTTGCTGTTTCGTTTATTCTTTCAAGGGGCTTTATTAGTATTCTATCTGAAAAGTAATATATTATAAATGCAGAAATCAATATAGCAAAAAAAGCAGCCATCCAAATGACGAAAAACACTCTCTTCAAGGCATTAGTAATTTCATTTAAAGGAGAATGTAAAAATACAACGCTTCTTACCTGATCATCTATTATTATTGGCATTCCAACAGTCAACATAGGAGTTGAAAACATTCCCCTGAAGCTTCCAGTCTTTACTATTATATTTCTTTTTCTAACTTCATCTATTTCAACACTTGTTATTTGTTTCCCTGTTATTTTATCCGTTTCATCCCCCGAATATCCATAGATATAGCCATAATTATCAATAAGCCATATTTTTGCATTTAAAAGTCTATCAATAACAGATAATTCATATTTAAGCTTAGAAGCATCAGCTTTACCATGAACATAATTAGAAACTATACTGTTAAGATTTACTCCTTCTCTTATAAGCTCTTTTGCCTTCTGATCTTTATAGTAGCTGTAAAACCAATAAGACAAAAATACTGCAACAAGACTGTAGGATATGACAAGTATTATAAAATACGTAGTAATAAGTTTAGTAAAAAGGCTCTTTTTCATTTATTTCACCTCAAACTTGTACCCTACTCCCCATACTGTTTTAATCTGCCACTCTTTATTATCGGGAAGTTTTTCTCTAAGACGCTTCACATGAACATCTACAGTTCTCGAATCTCCTGGGTAATCATATCCCCAAACCTCATATAAAAGCTGATCCCTTGTAAAAACCTTATTTGGATTAGAAGCAATAAAATATAAAAGTTCAAACTCCTTGGGAGGCATTTCCATTTCAATACCTTTGTATTTAACTATATATGAATCTGCATCTATTATTAAATCTGAAAATTCAAGAGCTCTTTTTTGAGTTTGAGGCTTATATCTTCTTAATACAGCCTTTATCCTAGCAACAAGTTCTTTAGGTTCAAAGGGTTTTACAATATAGTCATCTGCTCCAAGTTCAAGGCCTAATACCCTGTCAAAGGTTTCCCCCTTTGCTG
>JAOADY010000118.1 GCA_026417075.1 Caloramator sp. | reverse complement strand
CCTTTCCTGCTTCACCTGCCCTTGCAGCTTCTATAGCTGCGTTAAGAGCAAGAAGATTTGTCTGAGATGTTATACCTATTATTGCATCAGCAAGTTCATTTATCCTTTGTACTTGTTTTGAATCATCAATAGCCTTTTCTAAATCCATCTTTACCTTTTCATATATTTTAAGAGCCTTATTCTTTGAATCCTTAGTATCTTTTTCAATTATTTCTGCTTTCTCTTTTATTTCATCTGCATATCGAGCTGCTTTTTCTATATTTTCTTTTATATTTTCTACATTTGAAAGTATCGCATCAGAAGTTGCTGTAATCTCTTCAGTTGCCGCTGATGTTTCTTCCATTCCTGCTGCAAGCTGTTCAGTCGTAGCCATTGTATCATCAGCTTCAAGTTTTAAAGAATCAACCGTACTATTAACTTTAACAGCATTAGCTTCAATTACATTAGAAATTTCAATTATTTTCCCAATAATTTCCCTAAGCTCTTTTCTAAGATTAAATACCGCTGATACTATTTGCCCAACTTCTCCTTTATATTTTAAAAGATATTCATATTCCTTTCTATATTTTATATCTAATTTTGATGTGTAATCTATAAGTTCAACAACTCTTTTAAGAGGTTTTGTAAATTTTGCAACAAATAAGTATGATACAAAACTTGCTATTATACCTATAAATCCTAAAATTAAAAACAAAGTATAAATTAATTTTTTAGCTGGTTCTTCTATTTGTTTTTTATCAACTTCAGTAATTACAATCCAATCCGTATTTTTAGTAAAATCATAAGCAGCTACTTTATCTATACCTTTATAATTATAATCTATTGTATTTGCTAAAAGGCTCTCACCTGTTTTCATTTTTTCAACTAAATTCTTTATCTCTTGATTTTCAACCATCTGACCTATCTTAGACTTATCTTTATGATAAATAAGATTTCCCTTTTCATCCACTATATAGGTATTACCCGATTTTAATTTTGCAACACCTTCATTCTTTAAAAATTTCGAAAAACTACTACACTTAACTGCATTTGCAACAAATCCTTTTATGTCTCCTTGAACTATTACAGGATAAGTAATTACAACAATAAGTTCTCCTGTAGATTTTGAAACTAAAACTTCACTTGTTACAGGTTTTTTATTATTTAGGGTATCAATAACATACTGCCTATCCATTATATTTTTCCCTATAAGATTTCTATCAGTATCTGCAACTATATATCCATTTTTATTAACAATAAATATATGTTCACTATTTTCAATATCTTTAAAGTAACTATCTATTATATCGTTACTTATTTTTAAATCCTCTTTTCCAGATAAAAAATTCTTAATATTCGCTGCTTGAGAAAGTCCATAAAGCCCATGTACTTCCTTTTCAATCATAACATCAACTTTTTCAGTCTCAGAAGAAGAAACATTAAGTATTTCACTTTTTACTCTAGTAATTAATTGGTTTTTTACCATAACATCCTCAATTGCTGCTATAGTAAACATAGTTATACTAAAAAGCGCAAGTACAATTATTGATATTTTTTTACCCATAGACATTCATTCTTCCCCCTTATTTATGATTATAAATTTTAATATACACACTTATTATCGTATAAATATTCCAAAACTTTATGACTTTTTTCGACATATGTCTGTTAAATTATGTTTTTTTGTTAGTATTTGTTATAAAAATATCAAAACCTTAAAAATAAAAAACACCATAGATAAAATCTATGATGTTTTTTAGATACATTATTTTAATTTAATTACATCTATAACTTCATTTAATTTATAAGCACCTTGTAAATTTTCCTGAGATATTTCTCGGACTTCATCTATTGCTATTACTATATTTTGAGTTTTGCCCGCAATATTCTCCGTTCCTATCGCTCCCTCATTAACTATTTTTGCAACATCTCCTATGGCTTTTACTATGTCAGTTACAGCTTTATTTGCTTCTTTTATCTGTATCTTAACTTCCTCCATATATTCAGCAATTTTATCTGCATCGGTGCTGTACTGGCCTGCAATTTCTATAAAAGAATCATAATCTTCCGTAACATTGTTTTCTATGAAATCTAATATTTCACTTCCACCCTTTGATAGATTTTCAACAGAATGATTTACAACCTCAACAACCTGCTGTATTTTTTCAGCTATCTTTGATGATTCTTCCGCAAGCTTTCTTACTTCATCTGCAACAACCGCAAATCCCTTTCCTGCTTCACCTGCCCTTGCAGCTTCTATA
>JAOADY010000117.1 GCA_026417075.1 Caloramator sp. | reverse complement strand
GGGTACTATCCCTTTTATTTTTTAGGAATATTAATAAAATATTTATATTAAAATTAGAAATTTATTTTGAAAATTTATATGCTATCGCATAAATAAACCCCTTGATTTTTGAAACCAAGGGGTTTATCAACAATCTGAGACCGGGTTACCGGTCTTTTTTCTTTTATGTATTTTTACGAATATTAATTATAATGCGTGGAATATAAATTGTATAGGAATTTTAAATTGGTGGAGGATAGAATGATTTTCTTTAGAAAAATAAATTACCTTATTATTTTATCTAGTTTAGCAATAGTTCTTTTTTTTATATATGTTTTTCTTCCTGATACCTTTGTGCTGTCTAACCCTTACTCTAAAGATGAAATTACCAGAGAGGTTGAAAAAATATATAACATAAGAAATGGTGTTCTTATAACAAAAAATATGGGGAATCTTTCAGGCTTATTTGATACATCTGATAAATATGGTCAGTGGGCAATGGAGCATGAGGTGAGAAGGGTAAAATATTTAAAGGACTGGGAAAAGGAGAGGGGAATAAAGTTTACAAATATAAATTCAACAGTTAGAATTAAAAAAATATATGAATTGAAGAATAAGATAAAAGTTTCTCTTGAAGAGAGCATAAGGTTTGATTATATATATGTGAGAGATGAAAATCCGCCAGTTAATTCCTTTGGGGTGGGACTCAGGCATTATTTAAGTCTTGTTAAAAAGGATGGAAAATATTATGTTTACAGCGACTATTATACGGACTGTTTTGAAGATGCTATGCAAAGATATTCTGGGGAAATTAGAGATATAGAAGATACTGAAAGTTGTGATAAGTATGAGGATATTTATACTTCAAATATTTTAACAGAGAAAATATCATATAACAGGCAAAGGGCGGTTTTATATGCAGACAAATACTGCGGTGCTGCATGGGGAAGCGGAAACGATTTTAAATATAATAAAAAGTACAGCGATTATAACGGTTTGGGTGGAGATTGTACGAATTTTGTCTCTCAGGTTTTAGGGGATGAAGAGGGAGGAGGGCTTTTGGAGGATAATATTTGGTTTTGCAGCGGAACTAAGGGAGAAAAGTGCTCAGGGAGCAGAGCATGGGTGAATGCAGATGCATTTAAAGAATATATTTTAAGCAGCGGGAAGGGTAAATTGATAAAAAAGGGGACATATAAAGAATTGACAAAATCAATGGAGGGCTGTGAAGGAGGCTTTATATCTAAGCTACAATTAGGAGATCTAATATGCTACGAGAAAAAAGGAAAGACAGATCATTTTGCTGTTGTTACATCCTTTGATTGCCACGGATACCCTTTAGTAAATTCCCATACTGCGGATAGATATCATGTTCCTTGGGATCTTGGATGGAGTGATAAAGGGATAAAATTTCTGCTTATTCATATAAAGGGATAAGGATTGTTTACAAAGCTTTTAATAATCGCAATGTTATCAAATTGTTCATAGAGTAAGTTTAAGGCTGATAAAAATCAGCCTTAAAAAATATTAATAGTGGTATATACCAATTTTTAAAATGGTATATACAATTAATTTTAAATATGGTAAAATAAAATTAGAAAGAAGGGATAAATATGCAAAAGGATAATATGGAGCCTGCATATATAAAGCTTCAAAAGGATATAATGGACAGAATAAAAAAGGGTGAAATTAAAATTGGAGAAAAACTTGAGAGTGAAAGAGAAATTTCTGAAAAGTATAATATAAGCAGGATGACGGTAAGACAAGCAATTGGAAATCTTGTAAATCAGGGTGTTTTAGAGAGAAGGAAGGGAATAGGTACCTTTGTATGTTCTCCCAGGATTACCCAAAATAACATAATGAGTTTTACAGAGATAGTTACAAAAACTGGATTAAAACCCAAAACCGAGGTTTTGAATTTTAGAAGATGCGATAGGGAAGAGATGTCTATACCAGAACTAAAGGATGAATGTATATATGAAATTCAAAGAAGAAGAAAAGTTGAAGATGAAGTTGTAGGTATTGAAACAGCGTATATACCTTTTAAATATATAGGCACCATTAAAATACAGGATTTAGAAGGTTCCCTTTTTAATTTTCTTAAAGAGCAGGGGTTAAATATTAAATTTTCAACAGCGAGCATACAATCAGTACTTATGAGTTCTGCTCAATATAAACTTTTTGAGACAGAAAGGACTCTTCCTCTTCTTATGATAGAGAGCAGATATTTTAATGAAAATAATGAGCTTATATTTATTGAAAATTCCATATATAATTGTCAGGTTTATAAGCTCAATATAAATATACGCAAGGATTTTTAAGTTTTAAAGGAGGGGTATTATGAAAATAAAGGTTGTTAAGGATTATGATGAAATGAGTCTTTTAGCAGCAAAGCAAATAATTGAGCAGATAAAAATTAAAAATAATTCTGTTCTTGGACTTGCAACAGGTTCAACTCCGATTGGAATGTATAAAAATCTTATAGAATATTTCAAAAGGGGTGAAGTTGATTTTTCTAAAGTTATTACTTTTAATCTTGATGAATATATAGGACTTGATAAAGGAAATGAGCAAAGTTATATATATTTTATGAAAAAAAATTTATTTAGTCATATAAACATAAAAGAAGAAAATATATTTATACCCGATGGAACAGCAAAGGATGCAGAAATTGAGTGTAAAAGATATAATGAACTTCTTGAAAAGTATGGACCTATTGATATTCAGATATTAGGTATAGGTGTTAATGGACATATAGGATTTAATGAACCTTCAAAAAGTCTTACTTTAAGAACTCACGTTACGGATTTAACTGAAGATACAAGAAAAGCGAATGCAAGGTTCTTTGATGATATCAGTAAAGTACCAACAAAGGCAATAACTATGGGAATTGGAGATATAATGAAAGCAGAAAAAATCATACTTCTTGCAAGTGGTAAAAGTAAAGCGCCAATTATAAAGCATATGGTTGAAACAGGAATCAGCACCTTTATACCAGCTTCTGTATTAAAACTTCATAAAAATGTTGAAATAATAGCTGATGAAGACGCAGCATCCTTAATAGAAAAAGACAGTTGCATAGCATAAAGGTCAATGCCAATAAGGCATTGACCTTTTTATAATTTTATTTCTCTAAGATTTGGTTTTATAAGAATTTTAAAACAATAAAAATGTTAAGTTTTGGCTAAAAATGTCGATAATTTTTCTATAAACTAGTTAAAGGGGGAATGTTTTATGACGATGGGGAAAAAAATATCAACGCTTATATTAGCAGTTTTTATTACAACTATGGCTATTATAAGCATGACTACAAATCTTAAAGTAAAAAATGAAATTTTAAACAGGGTCAAGGGAGAGATACTTAATATTTCTTCTGATGAAGCTGAAAAAATGGATGTTTTAATAGAAAAGGAAATATCGGAACTGCATGGATTGTCGGCATCTAGCGATATTGTAAATCTTTTAATAGGAAAAGGAGATGCTGAAACAGTTAGTAAAATTCTTGATAAGCATTTAAAAAATGCTAGTAACTGTGAGCAGATATTTTTAGTAAACAAAAATGGAAATATAGTTGCAGATACGGATAGAAAACTTATTGGTAAAAGTATTATGGATAGAGAATATGCTGTTAGTACGTTAAATAATAGAAAACCTGTAATAAGTGAGCTTTTGTCTTCGAAATCTACGGGTGAGCTTATAGTTGCAGTTACTTATCCTATATTAGTTGATGGTGATATTAAAGGGTTTATTGGAAGTGCAGTAAAGTGTAGCAGTTTTTCAAAATTCATTAAAAATGAAGGGGTTGCAAGATTAAAGTCAGGTTTTACTTATGTAGTTGATAAAAATGGTATTATTATTTATCATAAGGACAAAGAAAAGATAGGACAGGCAGTTGAAAATCAGGCAGTACGAGAATTAGTTGAAAAGATTAAAAAAGGTGAAAACGTTTCACCAGATACGATAGTATATAATTATAGAGGTGCAGATAAAATAGCAGCTTATGATTTTGTAAAAAACACAGGGTGGATTGTGGTTTCTACTGGTGAAAAAAATGAAATATTAGGGCCTATTAATAAAGTAATATATACTTTACTTATAATTTTTATTTGTGTAGCAGTAGTAGCTGTAATATTATCGTATTTATTTGTTAATAAATTCACAAAACCTCTCCAAAAAGTTCTTGAGTTGATAGAATTTACTTCAAAATTTGATTTAAAATATAGAAAAGAGTATGAATATCTTTTAAAATATAAAGGAGAAGTTGGATGTATTGCTAGTTCTGTATTTAATCTTAGAAAAGAACTTAGAGTAATTGTAGGTAAAATATTTGAAGTTTCAAAAGCAATTGAAGATAATGCTTTAAAGGTTAATAATACAATTGGTGCTTTAAAGAACGAGGCCGATGAAACTATGTCTACAACTGAACAACTTGCTGCAGGAATGGAAGAAACAACAGCATCAACTCAGCAAGTTACTGCAACTTCTGATGCAATACTCTCTAATGTTGATCAGATAAAAGATAAAATTGAGATAGTATCTCAGTATACGACGGAAATAAAAAATAAAGCAGATAATATTGAAAACAGTACTAAAGGTTCAAGAGATAAGGCGCTTGGAATATATGAGAGAGTAAAGACAGCACTAGAAAAGGCTATTGATGATTCAAAACAAGTACAAAGGATAAATGAACTTGCTGATGCAATAATAGGTATAACATCTCAGACAAATCTTCTTGCTCTTAACGCAGCTATAGAAGCTGCAAGGGCAGGTGAAGCAGGAAAGG
>JAOADY010000043.1 GCA_026417075.1 Caloramator sp. | reverse complement strand
TTTGAAACTAAAAAGGCAATCGAGGATGGTGCGGATGAGGTTGATATGGTAATAAATATTGGAATGTTAAAGGCAAAGGAATATGATTATGTAAAGAATGATATTAAATCTGTTGTTGATGCGGCAAAGGGAAAAGCTCTTGTAAAAGTAATAATAGAAACCTGCCTTTTAACTGATGAAGAAAAGATAATGGCTTGTAAACTTGCAAAGGAAGCTGAAGCAGATTTTGTAAAGACTTCAACAGGATTTAGCAAATGGGGAGCAAAGGCTGAAGATATTAGGCTAATGAGACAAACCGTTGGTGATGATATGGGTGTTAAGGCATCAGGAGGAGTTCATAGTTTTGAAGATGCAGTATCTATGATTGAAGCTGGTGCCAGCAGAATTGGTGCTAGCTCTTCATTGAAAATAATAGGAAAGTAATCGATTGAGGAAATGATTTTTCATTTCCTCTTTTTTTATTAAATTTTAAAAAGTATTATTTAAAATGACTTTTTTAGAATATTATATATTAAAGCAAAGGGGGGAGTGTTATGAAATATAAAAAGCTTACATCTGATGAGTTGAAAATAGATTTTAAGTCACTTCCGATATTTGAGACGAGTAAAGAAATAACTCCTTTTAAAGAAATAATTGGTCAGCAAAGGGCTGTTGATGCAATTGAACTTGGTTTGTTAATGAATAAGAAGGGATATAATATATATGTTTCTGGAAATAATGGATGTGGTAAAAAAAGTTATGTAATTAAAAGAATAAAGGAATATGCAAAAAAGATGGATACACCTTTTGATAGGTGCTATGTTTATAATTTTATTGACAGCAATATGCCAGTTGCGATTTGGCTAAGGCCAGGTACATCGATTAAATTTAAAGAAGATATAGATAATTTGATTAACAGTTTATTTAATGAAGTGCCGGATTTTTTTTCGAATGAAGATTATGAAAAGAAAAGAAATGATATAATCGACGTTTATCAAAAGGAAATATTGAAATACATTGATAAATTATATGATATAGCAAAATATAAAGGTTTTAACGTTAAAAGTACAGGAGAAGGTTTTGCATTTATACCTCTTATTGATGGAACAGATGAAATGACAGAAAAACAGTATAATGAGCTATCTGAAGATGAAAAAAATAAAATAAACCAAGATGTTTCAGAATTAAAAATTATTGCTCTTGAAACTATAAGAAAGAGCAAACAACTAAAAAAAGAAATGAAGGATAAACTTAAAAAATTAGATGATGATGTTTGTATAGAATTAATAGGAGGTAAAATTGATGAACTTATAAAGGAGTATGGATATAATCCTAAGATAATCGATTATCTTAAAAATATGCAGGTAGATATTACTGAAAACATTGAGGCATTTATGGATGGAGATGAAGCCAATGAAAAGTATGACGAGGAATTTTATAAAAGATATTATGTAAATGTAATAGTATCCCATAATAAAGATGAAGGAGCTCCAGTAATTTTTGAAGATGATCCAGAATTTCATAATTTAATAGGTATAATTGAGTATGAAAATAAACAGGGAATGCTGGTTACAGATTTTACGATGATTAAAGCAGGAAGTCTTCATAAAGCTAACGGTGGTTTTATTGTTATTGATGCCCTTAAGCTTTTATCGAGCTATAAGGGATGGAATGCTTTAAAAAATAGTCTTATATCAAATTGTATTTCTATTGAAAATTTAAAAAATCAATTTGATATAATTCCTCTATCAACATTGCAACCAGAAAAAATACCTCTTGATATAAAGGTTATTTTGCTCGGAACTCCATTTATATATTATCTTTTGTTTAATTATGATGATGAATTCAGGGAGCTTTTCAAAATAAAGGCAGATTTTGAAGATGAAATAAAAAATAATAATGGAGAAATTTTAAAATTTCTTGGTTTTATAAGTAATTACTGTGATGAAAATAATATACTACCGATTAACAGGGAAGGCATAATTGAGATAATAAAATATTCTTTAAGGCTTGCAGAGAGCAGAAATTATTTAACTGCGTCCTTTGATAAAATTGTTGATATAATAGATATTGCTGATTTAAATGCAAAATTAAATTCTCAAAAGAATATAACAAAGATGAATGTTAGCAGTGCAATTTGCTCTATAGAAAAAAGACATGGAATTATAAAAGATAGATTGCTTAATATGTATAAAGAGGGGAAATATATAATTAATCTAGAAGGCTCTAAAGTTGGAGAAATAAATGGTTTGTCGGTAATAGATTATGGAGATTTTGCTTTTGGAAAGCAAAATAGAATAACAGTTACAACTTTTGCTGGAACTAATGGAATAATCAATATTGAAAGAGAAACTAATATGAGTGGAAATATTCATAGCAAGGGAGTGCTTATATTATCAGGATATATTGGAAAAACCTTTGGTCAGAATATACCGATATCCTTTAATGCAAATATATGTTTTGAACAAATGTATGGGGAAATAGATGGCGACAGTGCATCTGCAGCTGAACTTATTGCGCTTTTGTCAAGTCTTTCAGATATTCCAATAAAACAAAATATAGCTGTAACAGGTTCAGTAAATCAAAAAGGAGAGATACAGCCAGTTGGAAAGGTAAATGAAAAAATTGAAGGATATTTTGATATATGCAAAATCTATGGAATCAAAAACTGCGGAGTAATAATACCCTATTCAAATACGGATGAACTTGTTTTAAAAGATGAAATTATTGAAGCTGTTGATAGAGATGAGTTTTATATTTATGTTGTTAAAAATATTGAAGAGTGTATGGAAATCATGATAGATGAAAGAGTTGTAAAGAAAAATGAAAAGGTATATGAATTACTAAAAAATAAAATAACCGAGAAAATGATAAAATATCAAAATGCTTTTAATTTGAGTAAGCAAAACAAAAAATAAGTAGCTTTAAAATAGAAATATTGCTTTAAAAAAAGATTTATTTTCATTAATTTTGAATTTAATAGAATAATGGCTGTCACATTAAGAATAAATACTACAATATATTGTGATAGTTTTTAATTTGTAAATTAATATATTGTATGTAAATCCTTAGTGTGACAGCCTCTTATTGATATATGAAATTAAACGTTAAATCTAAATACAACTACATCTCCATCCTGCATTATATAATCTTTTCCTTCGGATTTTATTAAGCCTTTTTCCTTAGCTACAACTTCAGAACCACAATTTATTAGAGTTTCAAAGGGAATAACCTCTGCTCTTATAAACCCTCTTTCCATATCAGAATGGATTTTTCCTGCTGCTTGAGGAGCCTTTGTACCTTTTTTTATTGTCCAGGCTCTGACTTCCTTTGGACCAGCGGTTAAAAAGCTGATTAAGCCTAATAATTTATAACTTGCCTTTATAAGCCTGTTTAATCCAGGTTCTTTAAGTCCGTAGTCTTCTAAGAATGCCTGCTTTTCATCACCATCTAAGGAAGCTATTTCTTCTTCAAGTTTTGCACATATTGGTATTACTTCAGAACCTTCATTTTTTGCAAAATCTTCGACGGCTTTTATATATTTATTATTCTCATATCCATTAATAAGTTCATCTTCTGAAATATTTGTAGCATATAAAACTGGTTTTGATGTTAAAAGAAAATACTGCTTTATAAGTTCTTTTTCTTCATCATTCATATCTAGTGTCCTTGAAGGTTTTCCTTCTTCAAGGTGTTTATAGATTCTTTCCATAAATTCTAATTCTTTTTGAGCTTTTTTATCACCTGAACGTGCATATTTTCTTGTCTTATCCATTCTTTTTTCAAGAACTTCCATATCAGAGAATATAAGTTCAAGGTTAATAGTTTCAATATCTCTTATTGGATTTATACTTCCATCTACATGAACTATATTAGCATCTTCAAAACATCTTACAACATGTACTATGGCTTCAACTTCTCTTATGTGGGAAAGAAATTTATTACCTAATCCTTCTCCTTTACTTGCTCCTTTAACAAGACCTGCTATATCATAAAATTCTATTACTGCTGGAGTATATTTTTCGGGCTTATACATCTGTGCAAGTTTATCAAGACGATAATCAGGAACCGCAACAACGCCTACATTAGGTTCGATTGTACAAAAAGGATAATTTGCAGCTTCTGCTCCTGCCTGTGTAATTGCATTAAAAAGGGTACTCTTGCCTACATTTGGCAAACCAACTATTCCAAGTTTCATTTTTATCTTCCTTTCTTTGATTTCCAGTAATAAAAATGTTATAAATATTTATTATTAAAAATTTTTCGTGTGATTATCAAATAAATTATAAACTATAGCCTTTTACTCTGCAATATTTATAAACATAATAATAATTTAAATATAAAATATATTTAAATTTAATTTATTATTAAACTTTAAAAAATTGTAAACAAAGAAGGATTTTTATCATTTATATAGAATAATATGATGTAGTGGTTTAAAGTGGAGTAAAGTGGAGCAAAGTTGTGGTGAATTTATATGTTTATTGGAGAATATCAACACGCACTCGATGCAAAAAATAGAATAATAATACCCTCAAAGTTTAGAGAGGAGCTTGGCAATATATTTGTAATTACAAAGGGCCTTGATGGATGCCTTTATTGCTACCCTATGGAGGAGTGGAAAAAGCTTGAGGAAAAGTTAAAGTCCCTTCCACTGACCAATAAGGATGCAAGGGCTTTTGTAAGGTTTTTCTTTTCAGGAGCTGCTGATATTGAAGCCGATAAACAGGGCAGAGCGTTAATACCACAAAATCTCATTGAATATGCAGGCATTGTAAAGGATATAGTAAGTATAGGAGTTTCAACCAGAATTGAAATATGGAGTAAGGAAAAGTGGGATGAATATAATAAACAAAATATAGACTATGAAGAAATAGCTGAGAAGATGTCCAATCTTGGAATAGGAATTTAATTTATAAAGGATGATATTATGGAATTTAAACATAAATCTGTGCTTCTTGAGGAATGCATAAATGGTTTGAACATTAAAAAAAATGGTATATATGTTGATGGTACTTTAGGTGGAGCGGGACATTCAAAAGAAATTTTAAAACTTCTTGATGGGAATGGATTGCTTATAGGTATAGATCAAGATATAAATGCGATTAGAGCTTCTAAAGAGAAACTAGCAGAGTTTTCAAATGTTAACTTTATTCATGATAATTTTTGTAATATAAAACATATCTTAAATGATTTAAATATAGATAAGGTGGATGGAATATTGCTTGATTTAGGTGTATCATCTCATCAGTTGGATGAGCCTTTAAGGGGTTTTAGCTATATGAATAATGCTCCTTTAGATATGAGAATGAACAATGAAAATGAATTTACTGCAGCTGATGTTGTAAATAGATATTCAAAGGAAGAACTTGAAAGAGTTATAAGAGAATATGGTGAAGAAAAATGGGCAAAAAGGATTGCAGAATTTATAGTTAAGAAGAGACAAAAAAAGAATATAGAAACTACTTTTGAATTGGTTGATATTATAAAAGCTGCAATTCCAGCTTCGGCAAGGAGGGAAGGCCCACATCCAGCTAAAAGAACCTTTCAAGCTATTAGAATAGAGGTAAATAAAGAAATAGAAATTTTAGAAAAAGCCGTTAATGATTGCATAGATGTATTAGTAAAAGATGGGAGGATATGCATTATAACTTTTCATTCTCTTGAAGATAGGATAGTAAAAAATGTATTCAAAAGAAGAGAAAATCCATGCACGTGTCCTCCAAGTTTTCCAGTATGTGTTTGCAATCAAAGACCAGAGATTAAGGTCATCACTAAAAAACCAATATTGCCATCACAATCTGAGCTTACAGAAAATCCAAGAGCAAGAAGCGCAAAGCTTAGAATAGCAGAAAAATTATAAGTTCTAATAAGATGCGGGGGTGAATAAATTGGTAATGTCAAATAATAAAAAATTATATTCCTATGGAAATGTTGCATATGATTTTGAACCTAGTATAATTAAAGAGGAGAAAAAAAGAAAAAGACAAAAAGTTAATAATAAAAAGAAGACTAAGGTTAAATTAAAATTAATGACATGTATAATGGTATTATCTATGCTTTCTTTTTTAAGCCTTTGTAGATTTGCTGCTATTATAAAAATAACAAATAATATACATTCTATAAAAAAAGAAATAAAGCAAATACAAAAGAACAATGAAGATTTGAAAGTTAAAATGGCAAAATATAATAATATAAAAAATATAGAAACCTTTGCAGTTTCAAAGTATGGTATGATTGTGCCAGACAGACAAAGTGTTAGATATGTTGATGTAAAGCCTTTTACAGTATCAGTAGCTGAAGTCCAGAAAACAGATAAATTAACTTTTATAAAAAGAGTATTGGGATTAATATATTAGGAGGGTATTTATTTGAATGCTGAACCTAAAACAAACATTACGTTAAAAAAGAGAATAGTATGGCTTTTTATTGTTGTATTTTTAGTTCAGACAGTTATTGTAGGAAGATATGCCTATGTTCAGATTATATGGTCTCCTCAGCTTCAAAAGTGGGCTGTAGAGCAGTGGACAAATGATATTAGAATTTCGGCAAGGAGGGGGGATATACTCGATAGGAATGGCAATCCTCTTGCGGTAAGTGGTAATGTTGAAAGAGTAGATGCTTTTCTAAAGGATATAAATGACAAAGAAAAAAGTAAAAAAATAACAAAAGAAGAGATAGCTGAAAAGCTATCTCCTATTTTGAACATGACTAAAGAAAATATACTTTCAAAACTTAATAAAAAAATGTCCAATGGAGCTCCTGTTGCATGTGTTACTATAGCAAGAAGAATAGAAAAGGAACAGGGAAACAGAGTACGAGCTTTAAAACTTCCAGGAATAATCGTTTCAGAAGATACGAAGCGTTATTATCCTAATGGTAATTTTTTATCTCAGGTTCTTGGAAGTACTAATGTTGATGGAGATGGAAGATCGGGGATAGAACTCCAATATAATAATGATTTAAAGGGAGTTCCAGGAAGATATATGGGAGAAACCGATGCTTATCATAGAGAATTGCCCTACAAAATTGCTAATTATTATCCACCAAAAAATGGAAATGACGTAGTTTTAACTATAGATCAATATCTTCAGTACTATACAGAAAAAGCTTTAGAAAGAGGCCTTGTTGAATATAAGGCAAAGCAAGTTTCAGCAATCATAATGGATCCTAAAACAGGAGATATATTGGCTATGGCATCAAAGCCTGATTTTGATCCTAATAATCCAGTTAAAGGTTCAGTAAATGAATCAGTTAAATTGTGGAAAAATAGAACAGTTAATTATAATTTTGAACCGGGTTCTATTCTGAAAGTAATTACTGCAGCAGCAGCTATAAATGAAAATTTAGTAAGGGATTCAGATAAATTTGCTTGTAATGGTTCTTATAAAGTTGCAGATAGAATTATACATTGTTGGAGAAGGCAAGGACATGGGATACAGACTTTTCCTCAAATACTTCAAAATTCATGTAATGTAGGTTTTATGATTCTTGGAGAAAGAATTGGTAAAGATAGGCTTTATAAGTATTATAATGCTTTTGGATTTGGGAAAAAAACTAATATCGATCTTCCTGGAGAAGAAAAGGGTATAATAAGGCCTATTGAAAAGGTAGGAAAGGTAGAACTTGCAACGGAAGCTTTTGGTCAAGGAATTTCAGTAACAAGTATACAATTTTTAACAGCCTTTGCGGCGGTTGCGAATAATGGGAAAATTATGGAAACTCATATTTTGAAAAAAAAATTAAAAACTGACGAAAATGGGAATACATCTGTGGTAAAAGAGATTCAACCAAAGGTAGTAAAACAAGTGATATCTGAACAATCAGCTAAAAAACTAAGAGAAATACTTGAAAGTGTCGTAACCTATGGAGCGGCAAAGAAGGCGTATATTCAAGGATATCATATTGGGGGTAAAACGGGAACGGCTCAGGTGGTTGAAAACGGTCGTTATGCACAGGGAAAATATATTTCATCCTTTGCAGCTATGGCACCATCAAAGGATCCTAAATTTGTAATTATTCTTTCAATAGACGAACCAGATCCTTCTAATTATTATTCAGGAAGTACGGCAGCTCCCCTTGCAAAAACTCTTTTTGAAGATATATTCAGATATTGGAATATGCAGCCTGATACGGGTGAGATAGCTAATCAAAATATAGTTCAAGAGGTTATAATACCAGAGGTTAGAGGTTTAAGTGTTGATGAAGCTGGTTTAATACTTAAGAAAAACAAAATAGATTATGAAGTACAAGGAAATGGTAATATAATTTATGATATGAGTCCTAAACCTGGTATAAGCATTAATGAAAACACTAAAATAACATTATATCTTGGCGTTGAGAAAAATACAAGTGCAATGGTAGCAGTACCGGATTTTAAAGGTATGACAAAAAAAGAAATTAATGATATAGCAAATTCTTTAGAACTAAATATTGTATTTATGGGAGATGGAATAGGCGCCACTCAGGATGTACCACCTAAATCAGTTGTTAAAAAGGGCTCAACTGTAAAAATAATTCTTGAGCAGCCTGAGGATTAATGTTAGCACAATATGGCCTTGCCATATTGTGCTATAAATATTAAGGAGGTTAATATGAAGATTTCAGAGCTTATTAAAAACATAGAGTGTATTTGTATCTCTAATAAAGACAAAGAAATAGAATCTTTGTCATACAATACATCAACTGTAAAACCAAATAGTATGTTCTTTTGTATAGAAGGATTAAAAACTGATGGACACATTTTTGCTCAAAAAGCGGTAGATAGTGGAGCTAGCGCTATTGTTATTAGTAAAGATGTAAATGTTGATGGAGATGTTTCTATTATAAAAGTTAAAGATACAAGGGAAGCGATGGCGCTTATTTCATCAAATTTCTATGAAAGACCGTCAGAACATATAGATATAATAGGTATTACAGGAACTAATGGAAAAACGACATCTACATTTATGATTAAATCCATACTTGATGCTTATAATAAAAAAACAGCTCTTCTTGGAACTATTTATAATATAATTGGAGATAAAAAGGAAGAAGCCAAAAGAACTACACCAGAATCTATGGATCTTCAAAAAATGTTTTATGATATGAAAAATAACGGAATAGAATACTGTATTATGGAGGTATCTTCTCATTCCCTCGAGCTTAAAAGAGTTTTTGGAGTTAAATTTAAAGCAGGTATATTTACAAATTTAACTCAAGATCATCTTGATTTTCATGGCACGATGGAGAATTATTTCAATGCTAAAATGAAACTTTTTGAATTCTGTAATATTGCGGCTATTAATATTGATGATGAATATGGTAAAAAAGCAGTAGAAAAGTTAAAAAGAAAGGTTGTAACTTTTGGAATAGAAAATGATGCAAATTTTAAAGGCCGGGATGTTACAATTAGCGAAAAAGGAACTAGCTTTAAGCTTAAATATAAGGATGAAATTGTTTTAATAAATCTTCATCTTCCAGGAAAATTCAATGTCTATAATGCTCTAGGAGCAGCTGCTGTATGTCTTGAAATGGGAATTCCTTTGGATGTAGTTAAAAAGGGTCTTGAAAATTTAGAGTCAGTTCCAGGAAGAAGTGAAAAGATTATATCTAAAAGAGGATTCACAGTTGTTATTGATTATGCTCATACTCCAGATGGTATAGAAAACATATTGGGAACAGCAAGGGAATACACTAAGGGAAGATTAATAACATTATTTGGATGTGGAGGAGATAGGGATAAAACTAAAAGACCTTTAATGGGTAAAGCTGCAGGAGAATTATCTGACTTTTGCATAGTGACATCGGATAATCCTCGAACTGAAGACCCTAGAGCTATAATAGAAGATATACTTCCTGGAATAGACAATACAGGATGCTCTTATGTTATAATAGAGGATAGAAAAGAAGCTATAAAATATGCTTTAGATGCTGCTAAAGTTGGAGATGTAATAGTTATAGCAGGTAAAGGGCATGAAACCTATCAGATATTAAATGACAGAACTATTCATTTTGATGAACGTGAAATTGTAACGGAACTACTCAATGAATAAGTTTTTATAAAAAACTGTTAAAAATATTATGCTTTTACAAAATTTTATATAAGGGCTTTTATAGTTTTAAAGGACAGGAGAGGAGAAAAATGCAAATAACTATTTATGCAACGATAATTTCCTTTGTTATAGTTCTTTTATTAGGACCTATAATAATTCCAGCTTTGAAAAGGTTTAAGTTTGGACAAAATATAAGGGATGATGGTCCAAAAAGTCATTTAAAGAAGGCAGGAACTCCGACAATGGGAGGAATAATATTTATATTAAGTATTATTATTACTATTGCCATTGTAGTAAAAAAAATGTCAGGACCTCTTTGGGTTGCTCTTATTACAACTGTTGGATATGGATTTATTGGCTTTCTTGATGATAGCCTTAAAATTATCAAAAAAAGAAGTCTTGGACTTAGGGCTTATCAAAAGCTTATAGGACAAATTAGCTTTGCATTTATATTATCCTATTATGCCTATACAAATAAGGAAATAGGAAGCATGATTCATATTCCATTTACAAATAGTATGGTTGATTTTGGAATACTCTATATACCTTTTATGATGTTTGTAATTGTAGGAGTTACTAATTCTGTTAATTTAACAGATGGGCTCGATGGACTCGCTTCTGGGGTGACATTGATAATAAGTATTTTCTTTGCAATTGTAACTTATGGACTTGGAGATAAGGATCTTTCACTTTTTTGTGGAGCTCTAGCAGGAAGCCTTCTTGGTTTTTTGAAATACAATTCGTATCCTGCACAGGTATTTATGGGAGATACAGGCTCTCTTGCATTAGGGGGAGCAATATCAGCTCTGGCAGTACTTTTAAGGATGCCTTTTATACTTGTGATAGTCGGAGGAATATATGTACTTGAAACATTATCTGATATTATACAGATTATTTCTTTTAAAACTACTGGAAAGAGGGTATTTAAAATGGCTCCACTTCATCATCATTTCGAACAGGAAGGGTGGCATGAAACGAAAATTGTTGCGTGGTTTTGCATATTTACAGCAATTTTATGTTTAATAGGTTTTTTAGCAATAAGTTTTTAGGAGGTAAGCCATGAATAAAAAAAGTGGTACAATAGATTTTCCACTTTTTATCGTTATATTAATACTGCTGGCAATAGGGATTAATATGGTATTTAGTGCTAGTATGTGGGAGGATAAACATCTTTACAACGACAGTTTTTATCATCTTAAGAAACAGATTATATGGGCTAGCTTAGGTATTGTTAGTATGTTGACAGCAGCAAGTATTGATTATAAAAAATTAAAAAATAAAAAATTGATTTTTGCAGGCATGATATTAACTATTTTTTTGCTGATTTTAGTTTTATTCATGCCAGAAGTAAATGGAGCTAAACGTTGGATAGGAATTGGAAGTTTGGGTATTCAACCTTCTGAAATAGCTAAACTTATGATTATTCTATATGCTTCGGAAAATATTACTCGTAAAGGAGAAAAAATAAAAAGCTTTGGTAAAGGGATAATGCCTATATTAATAATTGCAGGATTGTTTGCTTTTTTAATATTGTTAGAACCCAATATGAGTACAGCAGTAATAATTATGACAGTTGCGATAATGCTTCTGTTTGCTGGAGGAGCCAAAATTAGTCATTTAGCAGGTATATTTATTTTTGGAATTATTATTGCTATAATTGGAATAATAATTGAACCCTATCGTATGAAAAGATTTCTTGCTTTTAGAAATCCATGGGCAGAACCATTGGGAGATGGATATCAGGCAATACAATCATTATATGCTTTAGGTTCTGGTGGATTATTAGGAGTGGGTCTTGGACAATCTCATCAAAAACTATATTATATTCCAGAAGCTCAAAACGATTTCATTTTTTCAATTATTGCAGAGGAGCTTGGGTTTATAGGAGTATTGTTTATTATTATATTGTTTGCCATTTTGGTTTGGAGAGGATATAAAATTGCTCTTAACTGCAAAGATAAATTTGGAAGCCTTATTGCTACTGGTATTACTTCATTAATAGCAGTTCAATCAAGTATTAATTTTTTAGTTGTAGCATCTTTTATGCCAATTACAGGAGTTACTCTTCCACTTATTAGTTATGGAGGTTCTTCTTTATTATTTACAATGGTAGCTTTAGGGATACTTTTAAATATATCTAGACAGACATCATGAAATGGAGTTGATTTAAATGAAAGCGATTATTTCAGGTGGAGGTACGGGAGGACATATATATCCCGGTGTAGCAATAGCCAAAAAGATAAAAGAAAAAAATTTAAGTTCAGAAATATTGTTTATTGGAAGCGAGAATGGACTTGAGAAAAAATTAGTTCCTAAGGAAGGGTTTAAAATAGAACTAATTACAGTAGAAGGGTTAAATAAAAAAGTTACAATAAAAACACCTTTATCGGTTTTAAAAGCATTTAAAGGATATTTTCAAGCCTCTAATATTATAAAGCAATATAAACCAGATATTGTAATAGGGACTGGTGGTTATGTATGCGGTCCGGTTGTTCTTGCAGCAGTACTAAAAGGTATTCCAACAATAATACATGAACAGAATGCTTTTCCAGGTATGACAAATAAAATATTATCCCATTTTGTTTCAAAAATAGCTATAACTTTTAAAGAATCAGAAAAATATTTTCCTAAAAATAAAGTAGTATATACAGGAAATCCAATAAGAAGCCAAATTTTAAACACTGATAAAACAAAAGCAAGAAAGATATGGAATTTTGATGTTAACAAGCCTTTAATACTTGTTGTAGGAGGAAGCAGGGGCGCAAAGAATATTAATAATGCAGTAGTAGATATAATACCATATCTTATAAATAACAATATACAACTTTTATTTGTTACCGGGGAACTTCAATACGATGAAATAATAAAAAAGCTTAATTATAAAAAGGGAGATAGAAAATTTAAAGGTATAGTTATAGAACCTTATATTTATAATATGCAGGATGCACTTGGTGCTTGTGATATAATAATTAGCAGGGCAGGTGCCACAATTCTTTCGGAAATAACTGCACTAGGAATTCCAGCAATTCTTATTCCTTCACCCTATGTTGCCAATAATCATCAAGAATATAATGCGATGTCTCTTGAACAAAACGGAGCAGCGATTGTAATAAAAGAAAATCAACTAAGAGAAGACATATTTAAAGAACAAGTATTAAACCTTGTTAATAATAAAGATATGTTAAAAAAAATGTCACAAAATTCATCGAAACTTGCCGTATTGGATGCATCTGAAAAGATATACAGGATAGTTGAAGAATTGATAAAGTGATGTTAACCTCCTTATCTTTAAAAAAGAAAAAATAATTATAATTAACGATGAGAAGGTTTTATAAAATAAAGAGGTAGAGTTTATGTCAAAGGAAAAAGCTGAAAAAAGGATAAAAAAAAGAAAAATTTTAATAATGTTTTGTTTACTATTAATTTTGATAGGTATTTTTTTATCTGTAATTTTTAAATCTAATTATTTTGTAATAAATAATATAATTATAAATAATAATAAGTTCGTTAAAAAAGAGGAATTAATTGTTCTTTGTGAAGCAAAGGGGCAAAATATATTTTTAATTAATAAAGAAAAAATAAAAGAGAAAATAGAAAACAATCCTTATATAGAAAGTGTAAGCATTAAGAAAAAGCTTCCTTGTACGATTATAATAGATATTAAAGAAAAAAAAGTAAAGGGGCTTATAAGATTTGAAAACGCATTTATAAATTTAGATAAGAATGGAAATATGATTCAGACAATTAATCAGTTTCCTAATGGCAGTATTCCTTTAATTGAAGGTATAGTAGTTAAGCAATATGTTCCTGGCAAATGTATAGTATCAAACAATGCTGTGCTTGAGAAAGCATTGAAAGAACTTTTGACTATAACTGATTTTAATGAATGTAATAATATTTTTTATAGTGTAAACTTAAGCGATCCATATAAAATTATATTAACAACAAAAAATGGTATTCAAATTAATATTGGAGATTGGTCTAATTTAGATTATAAGTTATCTTATGCTATTTCTATTTTAAATGACTCGATGGTTAAAGGTAACAAAGGATATATTGAAATATTACCCGAAGGAACAGCTGTATTTAAAAGGAATTAAAGGAGTGGGTAACATGAAAAAGTTAAAATATCAGATTACTATAGGTCTTGTTTGTATAATATTAGGACTTATGATTTCACTTCAGTTTAAGTTAACATATAGTACAAAAAGTAAATATAGTTATAGGAGAGTCGAAGATCTTATTAGTGAAGTTGAAACTCTTAGAAAACAAAGAGATGAACTTTCAGCTCAAGTTAAGGAATATCAAAATAAAGTAGATGAAATAGAAAAATCTGTTTCGAGCGAAAATGAAGTAGCAAATCAAATGAAAATAGAACTTGATAATCTTAGAGTGCTGTCAGGGCTTACTGATGTTGAAGGACCAGGAATAACTATAACTTTAACTCCTTCAAATGAAATGAAAAATGAAGGAACTACGATGATATATTCAACTGACATAATAGATATAATAAATGAATTAAATGCTGCTGGTGCAGAAGCTATATCTATTAATGAACAAAGATATGTAGGAAGAACACAAATAAAAGAAGCAGGTGCAGCTCTAAAAATTAACGATGAAAAATTTAGTCCTATTGAACCAGTTATAATTAAGGCTATAGGAGATCCTAAAATACTTGAAGGAGTATTTAAAATGCCTGGAGGAATAAAAGATAAGCTTCAGGAACTTGCAGGAATAAATGTTAAAATAACTCAGGAACAAAATATAAAAATATTAAAATACAATAAAAATATACAGTATAAATTCATAAAAACAGGAAGGTGATTATATGATACCTTTAATTGGACTAATAATTGGTATAATAATGGGACTTTTTCTTAAAGTAAATATACCATCTTCATTGATATCTTATGTACCTGTAGCAATACTTGCGGCTTTAGATTCTGTTTTTGGAGGAGTTAGAGCTGCTCTTGAAAACAAATTCGATTCAGAAATATTTATTTCAGGATTTTTTGGGAATATTATTTTGGCATCAGGCTTAACATATCTAGGTGATCAATTAAATGTTCCTATATATCTAGCAGCTGTATTAGTATTTGGAAGTAGGTTGTTTAATAATTTTGCAATTATTAGAAGGAAGCTTATTGAAAAAGGTAGAGCCAGAATTAAAAGCAGGGAGGAATAAGGATGAAAATTAATGAAGGTAAGGCTCTGCTGCTTTTTACAGGGATACTTACAGGAATATTGTTATCGATTTTTATAATTAATACTACATCTAAACCAGCTATTATTTTAACATATCAGCAATATCAAAAGTATAATAGTGAGGCAAATGAGTTAAAGTCAGAAATTAAGGGACTTTATAAAGATAAAAATGATCTTGTAAAGAAACTTTCAAATTATTATAAGAGCAATCAAAAAAATAAAAGTGTAACTGATACTTTAAGAAAAGAACTTGATGAAATTAAGTTGTTCGCTGGAAAATGTAAGGTTCAAGGGACTGGAATAATGATAGTTATCGATGATAGGCATGATTATATAAATAATGAACAAATTATGAGTTATATAACTCACAATACAGATATTTTACGGGTAGTAAATGAACTTAGAAATGCTGGTGCAGAAGCGATATCAGTTAATGGAAAAAGGATTACTGACAGGACTGCTATAACATGTGAAGGACCTATAATTATGGTAAATGGTGAATATATTGTACCGCCTTTTGAAATATTGGCAATTGGAGATCCAGAGGCATTACAATATGCATTATCTCTTCCAGAAAGTCATATATCTTTGCTAAAGGATAGGGGACTTTATGTGAAAATAGTTAAAAAAGATAGGATAACTATTGATGAGTTATCTCAAAAATTTACAGTTGAATATATGAAAAATATAGAATAATATAAAATTAAATTTATTTTTATGCTTATTTTAAAAAAATATTAATTTTTAATTTAAATTAAAGAGGGAATTAATTTTTTTTGTTGAATAATTAAGATAGAATAAAAAGGAGGTTAGATATTAATGGGCAATATAGTTGTATCATTAGATATAGGTTCTTCTAAAGTATGTGTATTAATTGCTGAAATGAACAAAAAGCAATTTAATATACTTGGTGTTGGAACCTCCGAATGTAAAGGCGTAAAAAAAGGGATAATCGTTGACATAGATGCAACAGTTGAGGCTATTGTTAATGCAGTAAAACAGGCTGAACAGATGGCAAATATACAAGTAAAATCAGTATATGTTAATATTGCAGGAGGCTATACTAATATATATAAAAATAAAGGAGTTATAGCAGTATCAAGGGAAGATAGAGAAATAACAAGTGAAGATGTTAAAAGAGTTATTCAGGCTGCGAAGGTGGTAGCAGTTCCTGCAGACAAAGAAATAATCGATATAATCCCAGAACAGTTCATAGTCGATGGATATAGTGACATAAAAGATCCAGTTGGAATGGTTGGAGTAAGACTTGAAGTGGATGCTAATTTAATTGTAGCTTCTTGTACAACTGTACAGAATATAATAAGAAGCGTTCAAAAGGCGGGTCTTAATGTAGATGGAATAATAGTAGAACCTATTGGTACTTCAACAGCTATATTAAATGATGATGAAAAAGAACTTGGAGTTGCACTAGTAGATGTAGGAGCGGAAACTACGGATATTTCAATTTTTAAGAAAGGTTCCCTAGTTCATACTAAAGTTATCCCGGTAGGAGGAAATCATATCACTAATGATATTTCAATAATTCTTAAAATATCTTCGGCGGATGCTGAAAAAATAAAAAGGCAATATGGAGTGGCATCAGCAAGTATGATTAAAAATGATGAAATTATAAAAATTAATAATTTAGCTGGTAAAGGGCAAAAAGAAATACATATAATAGAGGTTGCAGAAATCATTGAAGCAAGACTTTCGGAGATGATATATCTTATCAGAAATGAAATAAATAATAGTGGATATTTAAACAGTCTTGCAGCCGGAATCGTTATAACAGGAGGGGGAATGTTTAATATAAAAGGCATACAAGAAGTAACACAATCTTATTTTGATGTACCAGTAAGGTTTGGATATCCAAATTATATTGGTGTTGCAAGTCCAATTTATGCTGCTTCAGTTGGTATTGCAATGTATGAGCTTAAACAAAAAAAAGGGAGTTTGATTGATTACAAATCTGTTCAACCTCAAAGGGAAATTGCAGTTACCAATGAAGACGATGATGAGGAAGAAATTGAAAAGCCGAGTTTTATTACAAAAATAAAAGAGTTCTTTGCGGATTTCTTTTAAAAAACAGAAGGAGGTATTAATGTGCTTGATTTTGAATTTGAATTAGATCAGACAGCGCAAATAAAAGTTGTTGGTGTTGGCGGCGGTGGAAATAACGCGGTAAACAGGATGATAGAGTTTGGGTTAAAGGGAGTAGAATTTATTTCTGTTAATACTGATAAACAAGCTCTTTATCTTTCCAAGGCGGGACAAAAAATACAAATAGGAGACAAGCTAACTAAAGGATTAGGAGCAGGTGCAAATCCAGAAATTGGTCAAAAAGCAGCGGAAGAAACTAGGGATGAAATTACACAGGCACTTAAAGGTGCAGATTTAGTATTTATAACTGCAGGTATGGGAGGAGGAACAGGGACAGGTGCGGCTCCAGTTGTTGCAGAAATTGCAAAAGAACTTGGAATATTAACAGTTGGGGTTATAACAAAACCTTTTATTTTTGAAGGGAAACAAAGAATGATTAATGCAGAGCAAGGAGTTGCAAGACTTAAGGAAAAAGTAGATACTCTTGTTACTATACCTAATGATAGATTATTACAAGTAGTAGATAAAAAAACTCCCATTACTGAGGCCTTTAAAATTGCTGATGATGTTTTAAGACAAGGTGTGCAGGGCATATCAGATCTTATTACTATACCAGGACTTATTAATCTTGATTTTGCAGATGTTAAAACTATAATGCTTAATCGTGGACTTGCTCATATGGGTGTTGGAAAAGCTGCAGGGGAAAATAGAGCTGTTGAGGCAGCAAAACAAGCAATTTCAAGTCCTCTTCTTGAGACAACAATAAATGGAGCGACAGGTGTTCTTTTAAATATAACAGGAGGTTCAAATCTTACCTTATTTGAAGTAAATGAGGCTGCTGATCAGGTTAAACAGGCAGCAGATGCGGATGCTAATATAATATTTGGAGCAGTAATAGATGAATCTTTAGAGGATGAAATTAGAATTACTGTTATTGCAACTGGTTTTGATAAATATAATGAAATCAAAACAGCTAAAAAAGAAGAAAATAAAGCAGATAATAATAAGCAGTTTAACAGAGATGTAGAAATAGATGTAAAAGATGATGATCTTGATATACCTCCATTTATAAGAAATCAAAGAAATAGGAGATAATTATTAAAAAAGAAATTCTATATTCAAACCTTTTAAAAGGTCTTGTATGTAGAATTTCTTTTTTTTTTGATATTTAAGCAAATATATAATCATAATTTTATGAAAAAAATTATATTTATATATATACAAACTGACAAAATTTACATTCGTATGGTTCTATAATGTAACTATAGGATAATGTCAACTGAGGGGTGGACATATGGGGGATGTTGTTTATATAGATGTACTACTTCTTGAAAATTTTTTTATGAATTATCTTTTAATATATTTGCTTAAAAGACTATGTAAATATAAAGCTAAAGAATGGAAGATGATTTTAGCATCGATGTTTGGAGCTTTTTATGTAATATTCATTTTTTATCCCAATTTTCATTTTCTATATTGTTTATTAATGAAATTTTTAATGTCAGTTATTATGCTTATTATTGCATTTACTCCTCGAAAAATAAGAGATTTACTAAAAATAGTCATACTCTTTTATATTGAAGCATTTATAATTGGAGGAAGTATTTTAGCTATTTTTTATTTAACTTATAAGGAAATAGATATTGCAAGTGGAACATTTCTTTTAACTAATATTTCCTCTAATTATATTATTATTGGTATACTAATAGCTATGATTTCAGTAAAGATAGGTTTTGACTATTTAGAGAACTTTTATGGAACTGAAAAAAATAAGGTTGAGATACAAATTATACTTGATAATAAGAGATGCAGCATAACTGCACTTATAGATACAGGAAATACTTTAAAAGACCCTGTAACAAATGTTCCAGTAATAGTTGCTTATCAAAAATCTTTGCTCGACATATTTCCCGAGGAATTAAAAAAGTGTATTGCTGATGATGTAGACTATGAATCAATAACTAATATAATAATATCTTCACAGCTTAAATCAAGGATGAGGATTATTCCCTATAGAGCCTTAGGTACAGAAAACGGTATTTTAATTGCAATTAGAGCTGATATGGCTATTGTAAAATATAAGAATAAATGCAATGCAATTGAGGAACCAATAATCGCTCTATATAATAAGCCAATATCAGAATATGGAGATTATCAGGCCCTTGCATATCCAGAAATTTTAAAATAGAGGTGGTAATTTTGAAACGTATTAGATATTTAGTTGACTTAGTTAAGAAAAAGGTAAAAGAGGTAATTAATTATATACATTGGAAGATGTTTAGTATACAGGATATTTTCTATATAGGTGGAGCTGAGGCACTTCCTCCTCCACTTAGCAATGAAGAGGAAAAAGAATTGGTAGATCAATTGAGAGAAGGAAATGAAGGAATAAGAGCTGTTCTTATTGAGAGAAATTTAAGACTTGTTGTATATATCGCAAGAAAATTCGAAAATACAGGAATAAGCGTAGAAGATTTGATTTCAATAGGTACAATAGGGCTTATAAAAGCAGTAAATACGTTTGATCCAATGAAAAAAATTAAACTTGCAACTTATGCATCAAAATGTATAGAGAATGAAATACTTATGTATCTTAGACGAAATAGTAAAGTTAGAGGAGAAATATCCTTTGATGAGCCATTAAATGTTGATTGGGATGGAAATGAACTGTTATTATCAGATATTTTAGGTACTGATAATGATCTTATATATCATTATATTGAAGATGAAGTTGAAAAACAACTTTTAAGGAGTGCAATGGCAAAACTTAGTAGCAGAGAAAAACAGATTATGGAATTAAGATTTGGTCTTGGAGGAGGAGGAGAAAAAACTCAAAAAGAAGTTGCAGATATACTGGGTATATCTCAATCATATATATCAAGACTTGAAAAAAAGATTATAAAGAGGCTTAAAAGAGAAATCAGCAGAATGTTATAGGTATGAATGTCCAAATTGTAATATTAATTTAAAACACTTTTTTGAATAAAAAAAATCCCCTTCGGAAATAATTTTAATACAACTATACTGAAGGGGATGAAGCTGATTAATGATTACTAATAAAGTAGAAATTTGCGGTGTAAATACTTCAAAACTCCCAGTTCTAACTAATGAAGAAATGAGACAGTTAATTGTAAAGATGAGACAGGGTGATAAAAGTGCCAGAGAAAAGTTTATTAATGGGAACCTTAGACTTGTACTTAGCGTGATACAGCGTTTTAACAATAGAGGAGAAAATGTAGATGATTTATTTCAGGTTGGATGTATTGGATTAATAAAGGCTATTGATAATTTTGATTTAAATCAGAATGTAAAGTTTTCAACCTATGCAGTTCCAATGGTAATTGGGGAGATAAGAAGGTATCTTAGAGATAATAATTCAATTAGAGTTAGCCGCTCTTTAAGGGATATAGCTTATAAAGCACTTCAGGTAAGGGATAGCCTGATATCTAAAAATAATAAAGAACCAACAGTTTCAGAGATTGCACAAGAACTAAAAATACCACGAGAAGAGGTAGTTTTTGCTCTCGATGCAATTCAAGATCCTGTTTCGCTTTTTGAACCCATTTATCATGATGGTGGCGATGCTATATTTGTTATGGATCAGATAAGCGATACTAAAAATCATGATGATAGTTGGATTGAAAATATATCTATAAAGCAAGCGCTTCAAAAACTTAATAAAAGAGAAAAGCTTATTTTGACATTAAGATTTTTTGAAGGTAAAACACAGATGGAAGTTGCAGATGAAATAGGAATTTCTCAGGCTCAGGTATCGAGGCTTGAAAAATCAGCTTTAAATCATATGAAAAAATATATTTAAATTAAAAAACAGCATTTTTTGCTGTTTTTTTTATGGCATTTGAAATTTAAAACTGTCATATACTTTAATAATGGGGGTGAAATAAATGAAAGATAGATATGAAAATAAAGATATATTGACTACATCTGATTTAAGACAGATGGAAGTAATAGATATAGTAGAGGGAAGAAGACTTGGATTTATAAGTGATATAATTTTTGACGATGATTTAAAAAGGATTGATAGCATAGTTATCCCTCCTCAAAACAATTTTTTGTCGGTTTTTAGAAAAAAGGATGAAATACAAATCAAATGGAATCAAATAAAAGTAATTGGAATAGATGTTATTCTTGTTGATACAAATTTGAAAAATGAAAATGATAAAATGTTGTAGAATTTATTAGCAAAACTATGAAATTAAATAAAATATCCCAAAAACAGTTTTTATAAAAATAATTATGAATAGACAAAACTATATATAGGATATATAATTTAATAGAATACTATATATAGATAAAAATAGGGGTGATGCTATGAAATGCCCATTTTGCAATTATAATGAAACAAAAGTAATTGATTCAAGACCTACAGAAGATAATACATCAATTAGAAGAAGAAGAGAATGCTTAAAATGTCAAAAGAGGTTTACAACCTATGAAAAGGTTGAAGATATTCCAGTATATATTATTAAAAAAGATGGAAAGAGAGAACCCTTTGATAAAAGAAAGATTTTGAATGGTATATTAAAATCCTGTGAGAAAAGACCTGTATCAATACTTCAAATTGAATCTATAACCGATGATATTGAAAAACAGGTTTATAATACTATGAAACAGGAAGTAGATAGCAGTTTTATAGGGGAGCTTGTTATGCAAAAGTTAAAGGAGCTTGATGATGTTGCCTATGTAAGATTTGCATCGGTATATAGGCAGTTTAAAGATATTAATACTTTTATGAAGGAACTTCAAAAAATACTAAGGGAAAAGTAGGAGGAATAAAATGTTTACACAGATTAAAAAAAGAGATGGAAGAGTTGTAAATTTCAGCAAGGATAAGATAACAAGAGCTATATTTCTTGCTGCTCAGGGAGTTGGAGGTTCTGATTTTGCAACAGCTGAACAGTTATCCGATAAAGTTATTAATTATATGCTAAGCAAGATGTCTAAGGATGAAATACCTGATGTAGAATTTGTTCAGGACTGCGTTGAAAAGATTTTAATTGAAGATGGACATGCTAAAACTGCAAAGGCATATATTTTATATAGAGCTAAAAGGACGAGATATAGAGAAGCTAAAAGTGAATTAATGGATATCGTTAAAGAAATATTAATTGAAACAAGTAGAGAAAATGCAAATGTTGGAAATTCACCTTCTGCCAAAATGCTTCAAATAGCTTCTGCTGCAAGCAAACAGTATTATTTAAATAATGTTATCCCACAGAAAATGTCTAAAGCGCATTTGAATTGCGATATACATATACATGATTTAGATTTTTACGGAAAAACTCTCAATTGTCTTCAAATAGATTTAACAAAACTTATGCTTAATGGTTTTAATACAGGCTATGGATATATAAGACCTCCAAAGAGAATTTCATCTGCAACTGCACAGGCTGCTATTATTCTTCAGAGCAACCAAAACGATATGTTCGGTGGTCAGAGTTTTCCACATTTTGACAAATCTATGGCAGAAATTATAAGAAGTTTTAAGGAAAAGCCTTCCTATGATGAGGTGTATCAAGCCATGGAAGCCCTTGTATATAATCTAAACAGCATGCATTCAAGGGCTGGCGCTCAGGTACCTTTCAGCAGTATTAACCTTGGCACTGACACGAGTGAAGAAGGGAGAATGGTTATAAAAGCGATGCTTATGGCTTTTGATAGAGGTCTTGGAAAGGGTGAAAGCCCAATTTTTCCCAATCTTGTTTTTAGGCTTAAAAAAGGAATTAACTTTGAAAAAGAAGATCCTAATTATGATTTGTTCAGACTTGCACTAAAAGTTGCTGGGCACAGAATGAATCCTACCTTTAGCTTTATGGATTCGAGTTTTAATGAAAAATATGGCGATGAAGTATCTTATATGGGATGTAGAACAAGAACCATTGCAAATGTTAATGGTCCAGAGGTTTCTGCAGGTCGCGGAAACATTTCTCCTGTTACTATAAATCTTCCAAGAATAGCTTTAAAAGCAGGATATGGAAATATTGAGAAGTTTTATAAGGAGCTTGATAATATTCTTGATTTATGTAAAGAGCAGCTTTTACATAGATTTGAGGTAATAGCGAATTTAAGAGTTAAGGATTTACCGTTTTTGATGGGACAAAAGCTTTATATAGGTTCTGAAAATCTAAAAGAAGAAGACAAAATAAAAGAAGCAATAAAAAATGGAACTTTGGGAATAGGGTTTATAGGACTTGCTGAAACCCTTAAGGCTTTAACTGGAAAACATCATGGGGAATCAGAAGAATCGTTAAAATTAGGTTTAGAGATAATTGAATATATAAGAAACTACTGCGATAAAACTACTAAAGAAACACATTTAAACTTTGTTTGTTATGCAACTCCAGCTGAGGGAACGGCAGGAAGGTATGTTCCAAAGGATAGAGAAATTTTTGGATTAATAGAGGGAGTAACGGATAAGGATTTTTATACCAATTCATACCATATACCAGTTGAGTTCAATATTAGCATATTCGAAAAAATAAAAAGAGAAGGTATGTTCCATAAGCTTTGTAATGGAGGGCATATATCATATATAGAGCTTCCTTCATCTATTGAAAATAATGTAGATGCCTTTGAAAAAATATTAAAATGGATGTCAGAGTGTGATATAGGATATGCAGGAGTTAATTTTCCAATAGATGAATGCAGAGTATGTGGATACAGCGGAATTATAAATGATGATAATTGCCCTGAATGCGGTAGCCAAGATATAAGGAGGATAAGAAGAATAACTGGATATTTATCAACTATAGACAGATTTAATGATGCTAAAAAGTCTGAACTTAAAATGAGGGTAAAGCACAGTCAAAATTAAAGATTTAAGAAGAATTTTAAGATTTTCTTATAAAGTTTATAGCCCATAAACTGCAAAGCCTTTAATTTTAAAAAGTTTTTTAAATTCCTTTTATATTGGTTTTGGCAGTTTATGGGCTATATTTAAAGGATGTTTTTTCATAAGATGGAGTTATTATGTTAAATAAATATTAATTTTAAAACTTAATATTAACAATGGTTTGTACTTCTATATGATATAATTTAATTAGGTATTTTTAGATTTTTTTATGGAGTTGATTGAATGAATATAAGAATTTCTGGAATTGTAAAAGATAGCGTTGTTGATGGTCCTGGAATTAGATATGTCATTTTTGCTCAAGGATGTGCTCATAACTGCATTGGATGCCACAATCCATCAACCCATGATTTTAATGGAGGATATATTGTAGATGCAGATGAATTAATTGAAGATATTAAGGAAAGCTTTTTTATAGATGGTGTAACTTTCAGCGGAGGAGATCCTTTTTATCAAACGGAGGAATTTTCTTATATTGCTGAAAAGTTAAAAAAAGACTCATTGAATATTGTTTGCTATACTGGATTTGAATTTGAAGATATTTTAAATGATGAAAATAAAAGAAAACTTCTTGATAATATAGATATTCTTATAGACGGGCCCTTTGTTTTATCAAAGAAAAATTTGAAACTGCCCTTTAGAGGCTCTGAAAATCAAAGGATAATTGACGTAAAAAACAGTTTAAAAGAAGGGAAGATAATAACAATAGAATATTAGGAATAGGTGATTTTATGGGATATCCTATTATAAAAAATAAAGAAGGTTTAGAATTTTTATGCTCATCTAAAATCGAAAAAATAAATAAAGTAAGGCATTTTTTCAGTACAAGGATTAATTCTGATGATGAATTCAATAATTTCAGCCTTAATGCATTTAATGAAGATAAAAAAGAAAAAATAAAAATAAACTATGAAAAAATATTAAAATCTGCTGAAATGAATGAAAAATGTTTTGTATATTTAAAACAAATACACGGGAATAATTTTTATGTTGTTGACGATAAAAATTATAAAGATATTATCGGAAAAGAAGGAGATGCTCTGATTACATCTTCAAAGAATATAGCAGTTGGGGTTCTTACAGCAGATTGTGTTCCTGTATTGCTTTGTGATTATGAAAATAATGTTATAGCAGCAGTTCACGCAGGATGGAGGGGGACATATCAAAATATAACTTCTATTGTAATTGATTATATGATAAAAGAAATGGGATGCTGTGAAAAAACTATCATTGCTGCAATAGGCCCTTCTATAGGTCCTTGTTGTTTTGAAGTTAGTTTTGATACAGCTCAAAAATTCACCTTTGTACATGAAAAAAATAAAAAATACTACGTTGATTTATGGCAGGAAAATATAAATCAGATTTTAAAATATGGAATTCCTAAGAGTAATATTGATATGTTTAAGCTTTGTACTTATTGTAATAGAGATATGTTTTTTTCTTATAGAAGAGATAATGGAACAAATGGAAGAATTGGAGCTTTCATACAATTAGTATAGGAGGTATAATATGCCTAATGAAAAAATATTAATAATCGATGATGAGTCAAATATAGTGGAACTTATTAAATACAATCTTGAAATGAATGGTTACAAAGTACTTTATGCCTATGATGGGAATGAGGGACTTAATATTGCAAGAGAGCAGAATCCGGATTTAATACTTCTTGATATAATGCTTCCCCAAATGGACGGATTTGATGTGTGTAAAGAAATTAAAAAGGATAAAGAGATAGAGCATATACCTATTATTATGCTTACTGCAAAGGGAGAAGAGTTTGATAAAATTCTTGGACTTGAACTTGGTGCTGATGATTATATAACAAAACCTTTTTCTGTAAGGGAACTTCTTGCAAGAATAAAAGCAGTAATGAGAAGAAACAAAAAAGAAGAGAATTCACAGGTCATAAAGTTTGATAATCTTATTATTGATTTTGATAAACACGAAGTATTAAAATCAGGTAAAAAAGTTGATTTAACATTGAAAGAGTTTGAACTATTAAGATTACTAATATTAAACAAAGGAAAAGTTTTAACGAGAGATTTTCTGCTTGATAAAATATGGGGATATGAATATTATGGTGAGACAAGAACTGTTGATGTACATGTGAGGCATTTAAGACAGAAGATAGAAGATGATGATAAAAATCCAAGATATATTGAAACTATAAGAGGAATTGGATATAAATTTAAAGAACAGTGATGGTATGAATATGAGAAAAAAGTTATATTTATTTATGTTTTTAATACTTTTATTTGGCGTTACCTTTACAGGATATATGTCATACAGATTTACAAAGAATATTATACTTGATAATGTAAAAGACAGCTTAAAATCCGATGCACGTCTTATTAAGGATTATTTTATTGATTTAAATGGAAATAAAAACTATGATAGTATGGCTAAAGATTTAAAAAGCAGCATTGGTAAAAGAGTTACTATAATAAGGCAGGATGGCAAAGTTATAGGGGAGTCTGATGTTTCAAGCGAAAAACTTGAAAATCATCTAAATAGGCCCGAAATCAAAGCTGCGCTATATAATGAAGAAGGAATGTCGATTAGATACAGTAGCACTGAAAAAATATATATGTATTATTATGCTTTAAGATATACTGTAAATAACCAATCCTATATAATAAGGCTTGCAATGCCACTATACAACATCGATTATGTACAGAAACATATTATAAAATTGATTATATTTACTGTTATTTTTGGGATATTGTTTTGCTCGCTTTTAGGATTTATTTATATTAATAGATTTACAAGACCTGTAATACAAATGACTAAAATTGCAACAGGTATTGCTCTTGGACAGTATGAAAAAAGAATTAATCTTTCTTCAAAGGATGAAATAGGGGAGCTTGGGCATGCTTTCAATTTAATGGCTGACAGGCTTCAGGAAACGATAAATGATTTATCCGATAAAAAAAATAAGCTTGAATCCATATTAACGAGTATGGAAGATGGAGTTATTGTAGTTGATAATAACGAAAAAATACTTCTTATGAATCCTGCTGCAAAAAAATTTTTTTCTATAAACGAAGAAGTTGAAGGAAAGCATTTTATTGAGGTTATAAGAAATACAGAAATAGAAAATATTATAAATTACTATGCTGATAGTGAAAATGAGGTAATTATAAATAATCCTAATACTATGTATTTTAGAATAAAGACAGTTAAAGTAAAAAATTATGAAAAGAATAAGGAAAATATAGGACTTTGTCTTGTTATACAGAACATAACAAAAATAAAGGCATTAGAAAAGATGCGATCTGATTTTGTTGCAAACGTTTCACATGAACTTAGAACTCCTTTAACATCAATAAAGGGATTTGCAGAGACTTTAAAATTTGTTGAAGATAAAAATACGAGGGATAAGTTTTTGGATATTATTTATGTTGAATCTGAAAGACTGACGCGCCTTATAAATGATATATTAACATTATCAGAGCTTGAGAATAAAGATTACAGCGCTAATTTTGAAAAAATAAATATCAATCAATCTCTTGAAGAGATTTATAGTATAATGGAACCTGCAGCCAGAAATAAGGGTATAAAACTTATATATGAAAAATATGATAAAAGTCTATATATAAATGGGGACAGAGATAAGTTTAAGCAAATGTTTATAAATCTTATAGATAATGCCATAAAATATACTCCAAGGGAAGGAAAAGTTGAAATTAGTATATTACTTGATAATAGTATGGCAAGAATAGATATAAAGGACAATGGTATAGGAATATCTAAGGAACACATTTCAAGGCTTTTTGAAAGGTTTTACAGAGTTGATAAGGCTCGTTCAAGAAATGTTGGAGGTACAGGGCTTGGACTTGCGATAGTAAAGCACATTTTAACTATTTTTAATGGGAGCATAGATGTTAAAAGCGAAATTGGTAAAGGAACTACTTTTAGCGTTTATTTGCCTTGTATAGATATTAAAAACTAGATATTATGCACCTCAATATTAATTTGAGGTGCATATATTTTGTAAAAAATTATAGAATTTTATTTGAGTGTTTATTATAGGATATTTATCAATCTTGCTATTTATGTTATAAAATGATATTATTCAATATGAAATTTGTTATGGAGTTGAAAAGATGATAAGCAATATAATAGTTAGCAAAGTAAGAAAAAAAAGTATTGGTGAAAGAATAGGAATAGAAAAGGGAGATATGCTTCTTTCTATAAATGGCAATGAAATTGGAGATATTATAGAATATAAGTTTTTGATATGTGATGAAAACATTAATATTACTTTTGCAAAACAAACGGGAAAAATAGTCAGTGCTAAAATTAAAAAGGATTTTTATGATGATATGGGGATAGAAATCCATGATTTGTCTATGGATACCCCAAAAAGATGCCACAACAAATGTATATTTTGTTTTATAGATCAGCTTCCAAAGGGAATGAGGGAGAGCCTTTATGTTAAAGATGATGATTCAAGGCTTTCATTTCTTCAGGGTAATTTTGTTACATTAACAAATTTAAAGGATGAGGATTTAAAAAGGATAATAAAATATAGAATAAGTCCTATTAATGTTTCTGTTCATACTACAAATCCGGAACTTAGAGTTAAAATGCTGAACAACAAAAAAGCCGGAAATATAATTAATCAGCTTAAAATGCTTACAGATGGTGGTATATCGATTAACTGCCAGATTGTTTTGTGCCCTGATATAAATGACGGTGAGGAGCTAAAAAAAACTATATATGATCTTTTTAGTTTCTATCCTTCAATATCCAATGTAGCAGTTGTACCGGTTGGAATTACAAAGTACAGGAAAAATGAAGTTTCTTTAAAATGCTATTACAGAGAGTCATCAATAGAAGTTATTGATTTAGTAGAAAAAATTCAAGAAAAACTTATGAAGGAAACAGGACAGCCCTTTGTAAGGCTTGCTGATGAATTTTATCTTTTAGCAGAGAGAAGTTTTCCTGATTATGAGCATTACGAAGATTTTGCACAGCTTGAAGATGGGATAGGAATGGCAAGATATTTTGAACATACAGTAAAAACATCTCTTAAATTTACTGATGTTGACGGAAATGGGCTTAGATTTGCTGCAATAACAGGTACAATGATATACAGCTTTTTAAAGGATATAATGAAATTAATTGAAGAAAAATTAAATGTAAATATAAAAGTGTATCCAATTGTTAATAATTTTTTCGGAGAAAAAATTAATGTTGCAGGGCTTCTAACTGGAAAAGATATAATTTCTCAGCTTAAAGGTGTTATTAATGAAAAAATATTATTGATATCTAGTAATATGCTTAAAGCTGATGAAGATATTTTCCTTGATGATATAAGTATAAAAGATATTGAAAGAGAGCTTGATGTTAAAGTTATAGTGTGTGATTATACTGGTGAGGATTTAGTTGAAAAAATTGAAGAAGAGGTGATAAAATGGCAAAACCAATAGTTGCAATCGTTGGGAGACCAAATGTAGGGAAATCAACTCTATTTAACAGGCTTGCAGGAAAGAGAATAGCAATAATTGAAGATACTCCCGGAGTTACAAGGGACAGGATATATTGCGAGAGCGAATGGCTTGGACGTAAATTTACCCTTATAGATACAGGAGGAATTGAGCCTGAAAGTGAAGATATTATTCTTCAGCAGATGAGAAAACAGGCAGAAATTGCGATTGAAACATCGGATGTAATACTTTTTATGGTTGATGGAAAAGAAGGACTAACTCCTGCAGATACTGAAGTTGCAGAAATGCTTCGAAAAACGAGAAAACCAGTAGTGCTTGTTGTAAATAAAGTCGATAATTTAAATCTTGAAGCAAATGCCTTTGAATTTTATAATTTAGGAATAGGGGATCCTGTTACGATTTCAGCATCTTTAGGTCTTGGACTTGGAGATATGCTCGATGAAATTATAAAGCATTTTAAAGATGAAGAATATGATGAATCAGAAGATGCGGAAATAAAAGTTGCAATAATAGGGAAACCTAATGCTGGTAAGTCCTCTCTTTTAAATAGATTATCAGGAGAGGAACGCTCAATAGTAAGCGATATTCCAGGTACTACAAGGGATGCAATCGACAGCTATGTTATAATAGGAGAAGATAAATTTTTATTCATAGATACGGCTGGAATCAGAAGAAAAAGCAAGGTAAAAGAAGATGTTGAAAAATACAGCGTTTTAAGGGCAATCGCAGCTGTTGAAAGAGCAGATGTATGTCTTGTTATGATAGATGGAACTGAAGGGGTAACAGAGCAGGATGAAAAAATAGCTGGGCTTGCTCATGAGGCAGGTAAAGGAGTTATAATTGTTGTTAACAAATGGGATGCTGTTGAAAAAGATGATAAGACTATGAATGAATTTTGTAAGTCCATAAGAAATAAGCTGTCCTTTATTTCTTATGCGCCTATTGCGTTTATTTCAGCAAAAACAGGGCAAAAAATACCTAAAATGGTTGAACTTATTAAATATGTTGCAAGTCAGCATGCTTTAAGAATAAAAACAGGAGTATTGAATGAGGTGATAAGTGAAGCTGTTATGATGAAACAGCCTCCTATTGAAAAGGGCAAGGCACTTAAAATATATTATGTAACTCAGGTTTCTACAAAACCTCCTACTTTTGTGTTTTTTGTTAATGATTCTGAAATAGTTCATTTTTCCTATGAAAGATATCTTGAGAACCAATTAAGACAGCATTTTGGATTAGATGGGACGCCTATAAGGCTTATATTTAGGCCTAAAAAAGAAGATTAGAGGTGGGTATATGAAAATCTCTATTTTAGGGGCAGGAAGCTGGGGAAGTGCGATAGCTGTTTTGCTTTCTAAAAAAGGATATGACATTTCTATGTGGGATCGAAACAGAGAGTTACTTAATGAGATAAATCACTCGAGGGAGAATATACGCTATCTTCCAGGAGTTTTAATACCAGCAGGCATAAATACAGCTGATAACCTTTTAGAATGTATTTGTGGTTCTGAAATTATTGTTATGGCTGTTCCATCCCACGGCATTAGAGAAGTATGCACTAAATTAAAGGGAATGGTAAAAAAAGAACAGATTTTTGTAAGCCTTGCAAAGGGAATAGAAAATAACAGCTTAAAAAGAATGTCTGAGGTGATTGAAGAATATTTCCCAGAAAATAGGATAGGAGTTTTATCGGGACCAAGCCATGCAGAAGAGGTGTCGAGAGATATACCAACTACTGTTGTGGCATCTTCTGCTGATAAACATACTGCAGAATATATTCAGGATATATTTATAACTCCTAAATTCAGAGTATACACAAATCCGGATATCATTGGTGTTGAAATTGGAGGAGCTGTTAAAAATATTATAGCCCTTGCAGCAGGCATATCAGATGGATTGGGTTATGGAGATAATACAAAAGCAGCTTTGATGACAAGAGGGATAGCAGAAATTGCACGCCTTGGAGTTGCTCTTGGAGCACAGCCTTTGACTTTTGCAGGACTTTCAGGCATAGGAGATTTGATTGTTACTTGTACAAGTATGCATTCAAGAAATAGACGGGCAGGCATTTTAATAGGTCAGGGTAAAACAGTTAAAGAAGCGATAGAAGAAGTAAAAATGGTAGTAGAAGGTATAAACACTACCAAGTCTACGTATGAGCTGTCTAATAAGGTAGGAGTTGAAATGCCAATTACCAAGGAACTTTATAATGTTTTATTTGAAAACAAAAATCCAAAATATGCTGTTTCTGAGCTTATGATTAGGGATAAAAAGCATGAGATTGAAGAAGTTGCGCAGATGATATGGAAATAACAAAAAATCAGCTATTAGCTGATTTTTTGTTTATAAGCGATAATTAGACACATATTTTTCAAAGTTCCAGTTATCTAAAAATTTTTTTGCTGCATTATATCCTGAATCAAAGAGAGCTTTTTTCTTTTTTTCAGTTAAATCAAATTCAATTGTTTTTATTCCAAGGGTAGGTATTGGGATAGTTCTAACCCAATCCTTCTCTTTTACATATATTTCTTCGTTTTTAGAAAATAGAGTATTTACTATATCTATGGAATAGGAGAAAAAATCATTCTTGCCCATGCTACTGTTAGAAACATCAGGTTCAACAAGCTTAAAACCAAAGGTTGGCCAACGGGGTTTTTTAGGGGCATCGAAAATCCATATGGGGTAGTTGCTTAAAATTCCTCCATCAATTATAAAACAAATATTATTATTGTATTTTAATTTTACAGGCTTGAATAAAAATGGTATTCCTATACTCATTCTAACTGCCTTTGCTATTTCAAATTCTAAAGGATTAATACTATATTTTTCTAAGTCATCAGGAAGGATTAAAAGTTCCCTTCTTGTAATATCAGCGGCAATAATTTTTAATTTTGATTTTCCATTTAAAGATACATCTTTAAATTTATTAATCCCTTTCTTTTTCAAATATTCTCGAATCCAACCTTCTATTTCATCTCCACAAATCAATCCTTTTTGTGAAAAAAAATCAAAGGGTCTTATTATTGAAGATAAGATTGACATATTGTTTAGATTTAAGAATTTTTTATAATCAAAATCAAAAATTAAACTTTTAATTTCATTTGCTGAATAACCGGCAGATAATAAAGAGGCAATTATAGCCCCTGCTGATGTTCCAGCAAACCTGTTCCATGTATATCCTTTCTCTTCAAAATAGCATATAGCACCTACAAGACCGATTCCCTTGACCCCTCCGCCTTCAAAAACGCAATCAGCGACTAACAATAATATCACCCCTTATATTAAAATATGATGATATAAAATTGCTGTGATAAAAATATAAAATATAATCAAATTTAATATAAATCTATATGTAAATTTTTTGTTCTAAATGAATTGGACAGACAATATATATTTAGAAGATAAATATATAGGAGGTAGAGCTGTGGAGGAATTTGATATATACCGCGATATAGCTGAAAGAACTCAGGGGGACATATACGTAGGAGTAGTGGGACCAGTTAGAACGGGTAAATCTACATTTATTAGAAGATTCATGGAATTGCTTGTAATACCAAATATAAACAACACATATAAAAAGGAG
>JAOADY010000156.1 GCA_026417075.1 Caloramator sp. | reverse complement strand
GGGTATAGCTCAGTTGGGAGAGCACCTGCCTTGCAAGCAGGGGGTCAAGAGTTCGAATCTCTTTATCTCCACCATATATCTGGTGACTAGGCATCTATGGTAACACCCGTTCCCATTCCGAACACGAAGGTTAAGCATAGGTGCGCCGATGATACTGAGCTGGAGACGGCTTGGAAAAGTAGGTGGTTGCCAAATAAAAAAGTTCTAAGATAATTCTTAGAACTTTTTTAGCTTTTTGTTAAAAGGCTCTTTGTCAATTGTTGGGGCAGATATTTTATAAAAATGACTGTCTTTTTTTGCTTGGGTAGAATTTTAAACTTGATTTGTGAGAAAAGTAGAATAAAATTAAAAAAGGATAAAAAAAGCCAGGGGGTTCACCTGGCTAAGGTCAGTTAATAGGGTTCAATCATGGGGATATGTTATATGAAAGGGTTTTAATTGCTAAAATATTTTCTAACAACTATAAGTATATCATAATAAGTATAATATTTGCAATATATTAACAACAAAATATAATAAATTTTTATATATAATAAAAATTTAAGTAATTATTATTACAATAAACAATATAATATAACACATATAATACTACATAAAAACCCAGAAACAATGCAAATATATTTTGATATTCTGTTTCTTTTATCTATTTTTAATAAAATGAGTGATATAAAAATACCAATAGGAATGGGCATTAGTTCTTCAATATAAATATGTGTACTTGAAATTATATAATATATAGAAATTTTAAGTATAAAATATTTTTCTACAGAATTTTTAAATTTATATGATATAATTAATAAGACAATATAATTAAAAGCAATAAAAACTAATATATGTTTCATTATTTCACCCCTTTAAAGATATATTTAATTATTCATTTAAATAGAAGGTGAAAAAATGTATAGATTTGGAGAAGTAAGTGAAATTATAAAGACATGTAACAAATGTCCATTATGTAATAAAAGAAAAAATGTTGTTTTTGGAGAAGGAAATATTAATACGAAAATAATGTTTATAGGTGAGGGACCAGGGGAAGAGGAAGATAATACAGGGCGACCTTTTGTGGGAAAAGCAGGACAATTATTGACTAAAATGCTTGCAGCTATAGAGCTTAAAAGAGAAGATGTATATATTGCAAATATAGTAAAATGTAGACCGCCTAATAATAGGGTTCCGTTAGAAGAGGAAGTAGTAAAATGTTTGCCATATTTAAGATATCAGGTTTCAATTATAAAACCAAAGATTATTGTTTGTCTTGGGGCAACTTCATCAAAATATATAATAAAAAATGATATAAGAATAACTAAAGATAGAGGAATATGGTATAAAAAAGGCAATTTCTATATTATTCCAACCTATCATCCTGCAGCCCTTTTAAGAGATCCAAGTAAAAAGAAAGAGGCATGGGAAGATTTTAAAAATATAAGAGAAAAACTAAAAATGTTATAAAAAACCCTTTCACAAAATAGTGAAAGGGTTTTTTGTAAATAAGAATATTTTAAATAAATTTATTACAAAATAAAGTTGGAGGGAAAATAATTGTTTAAAATTATAGGCGTTAAACATGATAATAAAGGAGAAATTGTTGCTTATAAGCTTGATAACGGAAAAATAGTAACAAAGGATGAAGGAATTAGTATTGCAAAGAAGGGCGAAATAGAGGGTGTTACTATTGGAGTTTCTAAAAAAGGTGAGGAATTTTTAAAAAGCGTTCCTGATGGTAAATATATAAATAATCTTGATAATTTACCAGAAATAAAATAGGTGGAAACAAAACCACCTATTTTACTTTTTTAATGTATGTAATTGTTGTAAAATAAATATTATAAATATATAATTTGAGTGGTGATATTATGAATAATATAGATGTTTGTACTGAAAATAAAATACACGAAGAAACTATAAATTATGCTAAAAGCAACATGATATCAGATAATGACATTATAAAATTATCGGAGCTTTTTAAGGTTCTTGGAGATTCTACAAGAATAAAGATATTGTTTGCACTTTCATTAAAGGAACTGTGCGTATGTGATATTGCGTGTATTATTGGTATGACCCAGTCAGCAGTTTCACATCAATTGAGGATATTAAGAAATTTAAGGCTTGTAAAATATAGAAAAGAGGGAAAGACTGTATTTTATTCCCTTGATGATGATCATGTAGTAAATTTATTTAATCAGGGACTTGAACATGTTAAACATGATTAGGAGGAATAAAATTGGAAAAATTAAAGCAGATAGAGGAAGAATATAGAGAAATAATTGATAATAAATTAGGGGAAAATGTTAAGATAGTTTTTGGAGAAGGAAATGAAAAAGCAGATATCATGCTTATTGGTGAAGCACCAGGTGAAAAAGAAGAGGAGATGGGAAGACCATTTGTAGGTCAAGCTGGTAAAAATCTTGATGAATTTTTAAGTTTGCTAAATCTTAAAAGAGATGAAATATATATAACTAATGTAGTTAAGATAAGACCCTATAAGATAAATGAAAAGACGAAAAGAAAGTCTAACAGGCCTCCGAATAGTAAAGAGGTTGAGATGTCTGTTGAAATATTAAGAAAAGAAATCGAAATTATATACCCTAAAATAATTGTTACTCTTGGGAATATACCTTTAAGGGTAATTTTAATGGATAAAAAAGCAACTATTGGAGAATATCATGGAAAAGCTATAAGGTTTGATAACTTTGTTCTTTTTCCGCTATATCATCCTGCAAGTATTATCTATAATAGAGAATTAAAACAGATTTATTATGATGATATACTTAAATTAAAGGATTATATAAAAAATAGAGAGGAGAATAATTTTGAAAGATAGATTATTAGAGTTTAAGGAAAATATGAAAAATAAAAAAGTTGCAATTGTAGGTATAGGAGTTAGCAATACGCCACTTATAGAAATGTTATTAAATTATGGAGCAAAGGTTATTGCATGTGACAAAAAAACATATCTTGGAGAATTAGAAGAGAAGCTTAAGAAAATTGGAGTTAAGCTTTATCTTGGAGAAGATTATCTTAAAGGGGTAATAGACTGTGATATAATATTTAGAACTCCATCTTTAAGACCCGACAATGATTATTTAGTAAAAGCAAGAGAAAAGGGTGCATATATTACTTCTGAGATGGGAGAGTTTTTGAAATATTGCCCTGCTAAAATATTTGGTGTTACTGGAAGCGATGGTAAAACGACTACTACAACTTTAATATATGAAATGCTTAAAGAAGAAGGATATAAAGTTTTTCTTGGAGGCAATATAGGAAGTCCTCTTTTAAACAGAATTGAAGAAATAGGTAAAGATGACTATGTTGTAGTTGAACTTTCAAGCTTCCAATTGATGGATGTTAATTATTCTCCTAATGTATCAATTATAACTAATTTAAGTCCTAATCATTTAGATATTCATAAGGGAATGGATGAATATGTAAATTCAAAAAAGAATATTTTTCTACATCAATGTGAAAATGATATTGTAATATTAAATAATGATAATGAAATAACCAGTTCAATGAAAAGTGAAGTAAAAAGCAAATTAAGAGTGTTTAGTATGAAAGATAATAATGCATTTTCATATTTTGATGGAAAAAATCTTATTTGCAATGGAAAAAATATATGTTCTATTGATGATGTTAAACTCCCAGGTATGCATAATATAGAAAATCTTTTAGCGGCGTTTTCAGCGGTATATGGTTTTGCATCAATAGAGAGTATGAAAAAGGTAGCAACAAGTTTTACAGGCGTTGAACACAGGATTGAATTAGTAAGAGAAATAAATGGAATAAAGTTTTATAATGATTCTATTGCATCAAGTCCGACAAGAACAGTTGCTGGACTTAAATCCTTTAAAAATAAGGTTATACTTATTGCTGGAGGATATGATAAAAAAATACCCTTTGAAGAACTTGCAACAGGAGGAATAGATAAAATTAAAATACTTATTCTTATGGGAGCAACAAAGGATAAAATAAAGAAAGCTTTTCTGGATGAAATGGAAAGAAGAAAAATAAATCTACCTATAATAGAGGCAGACAATCTTGAGGATGCAGTTAAAAAGGCATACAATATGGCAAAGGAAGGAGATGTTATTACCATGTCTCCAGCTTGTGCAAGTTTTGATATGTTTAAAAATTTTGAAGAAAGAGGTAAAAAGTTTAAAGAAATAGTTATGAAGCTATAAATAAAATTTAAAATATTTATAATTGAAATGACATATCCCTACTTATTTATGAATGAAATTATTCAAAAATATTAATTTTAACTTTATTCATTCTTATGTATGAATAATAATTTTATTAGAAATTTTAAAAACTGTTAAGATTAGTTAAACCAATATTTTTATATTGATTTTAGAAATTTAATGTGATAAATTATTGATAATTTAAACATTTTATTGAAAGGGGTATGTCGATGGAGGAACATCAAAAATCTTTGAAAAGGGAAAATTTTTCATCAGGAATCGCAGTTTTTTTTGCAACACTTGGATCAGCAGTAGGATTAGGAAATATATGGAGGTTTCCTTATTTAACAGGTGCAAATGGAGGAGCGGCATTTTTAATTATTTATTTAATATGTATTGTTTTTGTAGGAATTCCAGTTATGGTATGTGAGTTTTATATTGGGAGAAAGACAAGAAAAAATGCCGTTGGTGCCTTTGATAAAATAGGTGCTTCAAAGGGATGGAAAACCATAGGATTTGCAGGTATAGTTTCAGCTTTCTTAATAATGTTTTTTTACAGTTGTGTTGCTGGCTGGGTTTATTCATACTTATTCAGAGCTATAAATGGAGATTTTGCAGGAATAAATCCTGATGTATCAGGTTCGATGTTTACTAAAACAATTCTTGGACCTATGCCGCCAATTTTATGGCAAATGATTGTTTTAGTTGTTGTTTCATTAATACTTATTGCAGGGGTTCAAAAAGGAATAGAAAGAATTACAAAAACATTAATGCCGGTATTATTTATATTGATTATAATATGTGATATAAGAGCAATAACTCTTCCAGGAGCTATGCAGGGGTTTAGGTTCCTTTTTAAACCTGATTTTTCAAGTTTAACAGCAGCAGGAATATTAACTGCTTTAGGACTAGCATTTTTTAAACTTTCACTTGGTATGGGAACTATGATGACTTATGGAAGTTATTTTACAGAAGATAATAATTTGATTTCAACTTCAGCAAAGGTTGCTCTTTCAGATACAATAGTATCTCTTCTTGCAGGTATTGCAATATTTCCAGCTGTATTTTCCTTTGGAATGAAACCAGGCGCAGGGCCAGGACTTTTATTTATAACTATACCACTTGTTTTTTCTAAAATTCCTCTTGGGAATTTACTTCTTGTAGCATTTTTCTTCCTAACTTCAATTGCCGCAACAACTGCTATGATGTCATTAGTGGAAGTTCCTGTTGCTTACTTTACGGAAGAAAGGGGAATGGATAGAAAAAAAGCTGTTATTACAACAACTGCCATAATGGCAATAATAGGTATACTCGCAACTCTTTCTGTAGATAAGGCAAGTGTATTAGGGAAAATTAATATATTAGGAAAAGGTTTTTTTGATTTATTTGATTATATATCTTCAAATATATTACTTCCCGTTGGTGGTCTTTTAATAGCTATATTTGTTGGATATTTTAATAAAAAAGAAAATATAGTAAATGAACTTTCTAATGAAGGTACATTAAAAAATAATAAATTAATAAATATATATTTATTTATATTAAGATTTGTAACACCAGTATTGCTTATTGTTGTGTTTTTAAATTCAATAGGAGTAATAAAGATAAAATAAAAATTTTAAAAGCCTTTAATAGTTTACTATTAAAGGCTTCAGGCTGTTGACAAACAAATTTTGTCAGCAGCTTTTTTTGCGTAGCAAAAAGGATTTTAAAAATTTATGTAGAATTATATATATAGAAATAAATTTTGGAGGTATCCCATGATTAATGAAATTAAATCCAAACAACA
>JAOADY010000155.1 GCA_026417075.1 Caloramator sp. | reverse complement strand
TGTTGTTTGGATTTAATTTCATTAATCATGGGATACCTCCAAAATTTATTTCTATATATATAATTCTACATAAATTTTTAAAATCCTTTTTGCTACGCAAAAAAAGCTGCTGACAAAATTTGTTTGTCAACAGCCTGAGCCAGTAATCTGGCTCTTAAGCTATCTTTCCTTTTTTCTCTAAAAGCACCCATATAGGGCTTGCTATAAATATTGATGAATAACATCCGCTTATAATACCAACAATTAACGGAAGTGCAAAATCCTTAATTGCTGAAACACCTAAAATATATATAGCAGTTATAGTAAAAAGAGTAGTTAAAACTGTATTTATTGATCTTGCAAGGGTCTGAGTTATACTAGCATCTGCTGTAACTGCAAAGCTTTTGTATTTCCCAAGTTTTCTATTTTCTCTTATCCTATCAAAAACAACTATTGTATCGTTAATCGAATATCCAAGTATTGTAAGCATAGCTGCTATAAAACTGCTGTTTACAGGTATTTGAAGAACTGCATATACAGTAACCATTACTAAAAGGTCATGAAGCAATGCTATTACTGCAGCTATACCTGATTTTAATTCAAATCTAAAGGATACATATAAAAGTATTCCTAATGTTGCTACTATCGATGATGTTATAGCCTTTTTTCTTAATTCTTTACCTACTGAAGGTCCAATCCTTTTTGTTGCATAAGGAGCAACATCTTGAAGCTGGTATTTTGCTTTTATTTCATTAAAAAGTTGTGAAACCTGTTCATCTGTAAAATCCTTACTGCTTATCTCAACCTTTTTACCTTCAAGTATCTCTCTTGCTGAAGCTTTGGGATCATATTTTGCAGCTATTGCTCTTATATCTTCAACATTAAAATCCTTACCAATTCTTATTGTAACTACTGTACCACCTTTAAAATCAATTCCATAATTTAAATCTTTTATAAGCCAAGTTCCAAGCCCAATAGCTATTATAATTATTGATATCCCAAACCATATTTTATACTTTTCAACTATTCTAAACATCTTTTCCATAACGCCACCCCCTACTTTACAGACGGTCTGTAAAATTTAACATTAGTTATAATTCCTGCATTAACAAAGGACTTTAGAAGGAATCTTGTTATCGTTACTGCTGTAAGCAAGCTACATAATACACCTATATTAAGAGTTAGAGCGAACCCTTTAACTGAACCTGAACCTAAGAAATAAAGAACAAATCCAGCTATCAAGGTTGTAATCTGTGAGTCAAAAATAGATGTAAATGCTCTATGAAAACCTAAATCCACAGCTGCCTTAAGGGATTTTCCAAGATTTAATTCTTCTTTTATTCTTTCGAATATAAGTACATTAGCATCAACCGCCATACCTATTGAAAGAAGGAGTCCTGCAATTCCTGGAAGAGTTAATGTTGCTTTTATAGAAACAAAAACAAGCCCTGTAAGTATCATATAAACGATTAGAGCAAGGTCTGCAATAAGACCTGGTATTTTATAATAAAGAAGCATAAAAATCATTACAAGAGAAATACCAACAATAGCAGCTTTTGTACTAGTTGGAATAGCCTCAGCTCCAAGCGTTGGTCCTATTGTTTCAACTGTTTCTGGTTTAATCTTTATTGGTAGCGCACCAGATTTTATTATTCCAGCAAGCCTTTTAGCCTCTTCTATATCCTTGCTTCCTGTTATAATAGCTTCACCGCCAGTTATAGCATCCTGAACTGTAGGATTTGAAACCATATCATCATCCATATAAATTGCAATCTGCTTTCCTATAAATTTTGAAGTCGCTTCTGCAAACTTTTTAGTTCCTTCATCTTTTAGCTTTAATTGAACAACCGGCTGATTATTTCTCTGATCAACTCCAACTGTAGCATCTGCAACATCTTTACCAGTTAAAATAACTTTATTATCGGGTCCTATAAATTTAAGTTCACCTGTTTTACCAATTGCATCTAAAGCACTCTTTGCATTGTAAATTCCTGGAATTTCAATTCTTATTCTATTTACTCCAGGTATTATTGCAACTGTAGATTCTTTAACTCCAAGGTTATTTATTCTAAGGTCGAGAAGCTGTCTTGTTCTCTCTAAATCTTCCTTAGAAACCTGTCCAACAGCCTCCTCCTCAATATATACTCCTCCTTTTAAGTCAAGACCAAGAGAAATAAGGCTTTTTAAAGGTCTCACTTCATAATTTCCTAAATTAAGCCCATTTAAAAGTGTATAGGCAAAAAATAAGATTAAAAATGTACTGATTATAAATGCGATCATTCCTTTTTTTCTCATAGGTATCCCCCTTTTCACATTGCTAGATTTTATTATACATCTTAAGGTATTTTAAGTCAACTTAACTGTTTTATTCATATTTGTAATACTATACCAATTACAAAAGTCTTGCATCATTTATATTAAGCCTGAACTGAGCATTTAAATAATCTGCTGCCTTCCTGCACATCATCATTCTGTTGAGAAATATTTCAAAATATTCCATTACAGGACATATTTCTGTATTAATCTTTAATCTAAGCTCTATTGCATTTTCCTTTGGAAGAACTATAACCTCAGATTTTTCAGCAGCAAAGTTTACCCTGTCATGAATATCGAAATTAACAGCTTCTTTATTCCTAACCCTTCCCCTGTGAACATCGGATTTATCAGCAAGAATCAGGGCTGAAGCTATGAAATTAACAGCCTGACCATATTCCTCCTCATGATTTCCAATAGCTGCTGCAACGAGGGATATCTCTTTAAAATCCATACCAAGTTCCTTTAATATCCTCATTGCAAGTATAGCTCCTGTCTGACCATGATCGTGTCTACTTACAACATTGCCTATATCATGAAGATACCCTGCAATAGCTGCAAGCTCCACTTCCCTGTCGCTGTATTTAAGCTCCTTTAAAATATAAGCAGCTATATTAGATACAATATTTGCATGTCTAAAACTGTGTTCTGTAAATCCAATCGCTCCAAGATGATTATTTCCGTATTCTATATAGGTTTTTACTTCTTCATTGTTTTTTACCATTTCAAGGGTAACCAAAATAGCCCCTCCTTACTCCTCTGAGAGCTTTGCCTTTATAGCTATTGCACATTCAACTCTTTTTTTCATCATCATACATCCAAGTTCATAGGGATTATGAATATCTCCTGTAAAATTGTAATTATTTGCCTGACACCCTCCGCTACAATAAAATCTCGCCCAACAGTCAAGACATTTTGGTTTATTATATATGTGTCCATTTTTAAATTCTTTTGAGATATTCCTATTTATTACACCTTCAAAGACATTTCCCATCTTAAACTTATCATTTCCTACAAATTGATGACATGGATATATATCTCCATTAGGAGTTACAGCAACATATTCATGGCCTGCGCCACATCCTGATATTCTTTTATATATACAAGGTCCTCCATTAACATCTATTGCAAAATGATAAAATTTAAAATATCTGCCTTCTTTGCTTCTTTTTATTATTTCATCAGTTAGTTTATCATACTGCTCAAATATTTGAGGTATATCACCTTCTTTTAAAGATAGAGGATGCTCATCAAGAAGAACAACTGGCTCAATTGATATTTCTTTAAATCCTTCATCCGCAAGAAAAATAACATCCTCATAAAAATCTAAATTTTCATGTGTAAAAGTTCCTCTAACATAGTATTGCTTATCCTTATGTCTTTTTTCAACCATTCTTTTTATCTTAGGCATTATATCTGAATATGTCCCACTTCCATCTCTTCTTATTCTAATTTTATCGTTTACATTTTGCCTTCCATCTATGCTTAAAACTACATTACCCATATTTTTATCAATATAATCAATAATCTCATCGTTAAGAAGGGTTGCATTTGTCGTAATTGTAAATCTTATATTTTTATTATTTTTTTCTCCCTCAGATTTTGCATATTCTATTATTTGTTTTACTGTTTCAAAATTTAATAAAGGCTCACCTCCGAAAAGGTCTACTTCAATATTATGCCTTATTCCTGAATTTTTTATTACAAAATCTATAGCTGCTTTTCCCACTTCAAAACTCATAAGCTCGCTTTTCCCATGATAGTTCCCCTCTGAAGCAAAACAATATTTACATCTTAAATTACAATCATGGGCTATATTAAGACATATTGCCTTTATAAAAGAAGGATTTTCATCATTTAATACGATGTTTTTATACATGTCCTCAGTAAAAAGCATTTTTTCGTTAATAAGACTTTCTATTTCTTCAATTCCCTCTTTTATCTCATCTATAGAATATCTTTCTTTTAAAGAATTAATTATTTCATCTTTGCTTTTTTCTTCATAAAAATCCAATATATCGTATACCACATCATCAACAACATGAATTGCTCCGCTGTTTACATCAATTACTATATTTAAACCACACTGCTTGTATTTATGGATTTTCAATGTCACTCCTCCTTAAAAACATACATTTTATATAATAATATAAAATGTTTAACAAATTAAAAATAAAATATTAAAAATTTAAAAAGCAGTAACTTTAAGGTTACTGCCATTTTAGTTACTTGCTTTCACATTCAAGATTTGCAACTGTACAGGAAGTTTTACATGCTGACTGGCAGGAATTTGCACATTCTTTGCATCCTGGCTTATTTACGCTATTCTTTAATACTCCATTGTTTATTGTTTTTATATGTTTCATAATGAATTCCTCCTTTATGTTAAATCATTTATTCTAAAATTAACTACTAAATTATAGCATAAAATATATAATTACTCAATACTTACAATTCAAGTCCTTTCATATTTAATCTTTATTCCCAATTACGATTCCAATCATTCCTGCAAGGGAACCTATTACAAGGGACATAACAAACATTATTATATATGCTCTCATGTTGAGATTCCCTTTTTCTGAAAGCAATGCAATTATAGCCATTATAATGATATAAATGCCTCCAATAAATGCTCCATGGATAAAACCTTTGTTTCCTATTTTAAAAGCACCATATATTGAAGCATAGCATATGCTGAGAATTGTAATTATCCATACAACAGTCTTCATGTACTCCTGATTTAGACTTGAAAAGAAAAATACTAAAGAAGCAATTAAAAGAAGTATTATAGACAATACTATTCCTCTTATAACTGATTTAAGATAAACTACATATAGTTTTTCTTTATCTTCTTTTCCATACATAAACTTCACCCCCTAAAATATATATGAGTGAAGTTATTAATATATGTATTATTCTTCCTTATTTTCTATAACATCTTCCTTTTTCTCTTCTTCTTTTTCAAAAATAGATGATACAGAATACTTAGACATACTTAATTTTACCTTGTCAGGACCAGTCTCAAGTATTATTGAATTATCATTCATATCGATAATTTTACCGTATATTCCTGACCTTGTCATAACATTGTCTCCAACCTTTAATCCTTCCATCATACTCTTTAATTTTTTCTGTTTTTTCTGCTCGGGCATTATCAAGAAAAAGTAAAACACTCCTAGAATAAGTACCCAAAGCAAAATATTAGCTCCTCCTTGCATAATTGCACCTCCTATTTCCTATTAATTATTATTATAACCAAATCTTGCATAGAATTCATCCCTAAATTCTAAAAGACTATCCTGCATTATAGCTTCTCTTATTTTTTCCATAAACCTTATAGTAAATCTTAAATTATGAATCGTAGTAAGCCTTGCACCTAAAATTTCCTGTGCCTTTAAAAGATGTCTTATATATGCCCTGCTGTAATTTCTGCAAGTGTAACAATCACATTCATCATCTAAAGGTCTAAAATCTTCAGCATACTCTGCATTTCTTACAACGAGTTTTCCTTTGCTAGTAAATACAGTTCCATTTCTTGCAATTCTCGTTTGAAGAACACAGTCAAACATATCTATTCCTCTTATAACTCCTTCAATTAAACAGTCAGGACTTCCAACTCCCATAAGATATCTCGGTTTATTCTCAGGCATTAAAGGAACCGTCCAGTCAAGAACATCATACATTATAGGTTTAGGCTCACCAATACTAAGTCCTCCAACTGAGTATCCAGGAAAATCAAGCTTTATCATCTCTCTTACAGCTTCTTGCCTTAAATCCTTAAACATTCCTCCCTGTATTATTCCAAAGAGCGCCTGTTTTTCAACATTTTTATGAGTCTTTTTACATCTTTCAGCCCATCTTATAGTTCTGTATAGAGAATTTTTAGTATAATCATAATCAGCAGGATAAGGAGGACACTCATCAAAAGCCATTATAATATCAGCTCCGAGGGCATTTTCAATTTCAATAGCCTTTTCAGGTGATATAAAATGCTTTGAACCATCTATATGGGATTTAAAGGTTACACCTTCCTCCTTAATATCTCTAAGCTCGCTCAAACTGAAAACCTGAAAACCTCCGCTGTCGGTTAATATAGCCCTATCCCAGTTCATAAAGCCATGAAGCCCCCCTGCTTTCTTAACAAGTTTCTCTCCAGGCCTTAAATAAAGATGATATGTATTGCTAAGTATTATCTGTGCCCCTATGCTTTTAAGTTCATCAGGCGTCATAGCTTTAACAGTTGCCTGTGTCCCCACAGGCATAAAAACAGGAGTATCAATAACACCATGGGGTGTATGGAGTTTTCCAAGCCTTGCTCCAGTTCTTTCATCTTTCTTAATAAGCTCATATCTAATTGCTTCCATAATTAACCTCCTAAAATTTTAAAGTATAAGCATAGCATCTCCAAAACTAAAAAACCTATATTTTTCTTTAACCGCAATATCATATGCCATCATAATATTTTCTCTTCCTGCCAAAGCGCTTACAAGCATTATAAGAGTTGATTCTGGAAGATGAAAATTAGTAATAAGGCTGTCTACTATTTTAAATTTATAACCTGGATATATAAAAATATCTGTCCAACCTGATTGAGGCTTAATTTTCCCTGTATTATCCGATGCGGTTTCTAAAGTTCTGCAAGAAGTAGTGCCAACAGCAAAAACTTTTTTCCCTTTTTCTTTAGCTTCGTTTATAATATTAGCATTTTTTTCATCTATTAAATAAAACTCTGAATGCATTTGATGTTCCTCAATATTTTCAACCTTAACTGGTCTAAAGGTTCCAAGCCCTACATGAAGTGTTATATAGGCTATTTTTACTCCTTTTTTCTCAATTTTCTCTAAAAGTTTCTCAGTAAAATGAAGTCCTGCTGTCGGTGCAGCAGCAGAACCCTCAACCTTTGAGTAAACAGTCTGATATCTTTCTTTATCCTTAAGCTGCTTTTTTATATAAGGAGGCAGAGGCATTTGACCGAGTTTATCAAGAATCTCCTCAAATATTCCTTCATATTCAAACTCAATTATTCTTCCTCCAGCTTCTGTATTTTCAAGTATAGTACACTTTAATTCTCCATCTCCAAAAATAAATTTTGTCCCTATCTTAGCCTTTTTACCAGGTTTTACAAGGGTTTCCCATCTATTTTTATCTATCCTTTTAAGAAGTACAAACTCTATCTTAGCCCCAGTTTCTTCCCTAATTCCAAACAGCCTTGCAGGTATTACACGGCTATTGTTTAAAACTATGCAGTCACCTTCTTCTAAGTAGTCTATAATATCTCTAAAAATCCTATGTTCAATTTTCCCATTCTCTCTGCGGAGAACTAAAAGTCTTGATGAATCCCTTTCCTTTAAAGGCTCCTGAGCAATAAGTTCCTCAGGAAGATCAAAGTAAAAATCATGTACGTTCATAAAGTCACTCCTTAGTATCTTTTATTCCTAAATGTTCATAGGCAAGCTTTGTAGCTATTCTTCCCCTTGGTGTTCTGCTTATAAAACCTATTTGTAGAAGATAGGGTTCATAAACATCTTCTATTGTATAATTTTCTTCACCAATAGAATAGGCAAGAGTATCAATGCCAACAGGTCCTCCTGAAAATTTATTTATTATTGTATCTAGCATCTTTCTATCTATATTATCAAGTCCAAGGCTATCAACTTCAAGAAGGTCGAGGGCCTCCTTTGCAGTTTTTAAATCTATATATCCACTTCCTCTGACCTGAGCATAATCTCTAACCCTTTTGAGAAGTCTGTTTGCAATTCTTGGTGTTCCCCTCGAACGTCTTGCAACTTCCAAGGCTCCATCTTCATCGATTCCTATACCTAAAATTTGTGCTGATCTTTTTACAATAAGGCAAAGTTCCTTAACATTATAAAGTTCAAGCCTGCATATAACCCCAAACCTGTCCCTTAAAGGTGAGGTAAGCATTCCTGCTCTCGTTGTGGCACCTATCAAAGTAAACTTTGGAAGATCTATTCTTATTGACCGAGCGCTAGGTCCCTTACCTATTATTATATCCAAAGCAAAGTCTTCCATAGCAGGATAGAGAATTTCTTCTACACTTCTATTTAGTCTGTGTATTTCATCTATAAAAAGAACATCCCCTTCTCCGAGATTTGTAAGGATTGCCGCAAGATCCCCTGGTCTTTCAATTGCAGGTCCTGAAGTAATTCTTAAGCCACAACCCATTTCATTTGCTATTATGCTTGAAAGCGTTGTTTTACCAAGCCCAGGAGGGCCATATAATAAAACATGATCAAGGCTTTCTCCTCTATTTCTCGCAGCCTGTATAAAAATAGAAAGCTTTTCCTTTACATTCTCCTGCCCGATATATTCACTGAAATATTTTGGTCTTAAGCTTCCTTCAACTTCTATATCTTCATATTTAAGCTCAGAGGTTACTATTCTTTCATCCATTTATATCACCTAACCTCTCATTAAAAACTTTAAAGACTTTTTAACTATCTCTTCAATACTTAAAGTGCCATCATCAACCTGTTTTATGGCAGAAAATGCTTCCTGCCTAGTATATCCTAACGCCATAAGAGCAGCTAATGCTTCCATTCCCTCATCCTTTTCAGAATAATCATTACCCTTTTCATCTTGTAATGTTAAATCATAGTCCTTAAATTTATCCTTAAGCTCAAGTATAATCCTCTGAGCAAGTTTTTTTCCTATTCCCTGCGCTCTGCATAAAGTTTTATCATCTCCCATTATTATTGCAAGTATTAAGTTTTGGGGAGACACACTCGATAAAATTGAAAGCGCCGCCTTAGGACCAACTCCAGAAACATTAATGAGCATCTTAAACATATTAAGACCTTCTGTGCTTAAAAATCCAAAAAGTCCTACAGAATCTTCCCGTACATATTGATATGTATTAATTTTTACATTCTCTTTATGATTTTTTAACCTTTCTATATCGCTAAAGGGCATATATATCAAATAACCTATTCCATTGTTGTCAATAATTATATAATCATCACCAACAATTTCTATATGGCCTTTTATATAAGCTATCATAACTTCACCGCCTTATTTTATTCTAAACATATCGCCCATATGGCTTGAATGTCCATGACATATTGCAATAGCAAGAGCATCTGCAGTGTCGTCCGGCTTTGGTATCTCTTTAAGATTAAGTATCATCTTTACCATCTGCTGTATTTGTTTTTTTTCAGCTCTTCCATATCCTACAACCGCTTGTTTAACCTGAAGGGGAGTATATTCATAAATATCTATACCTCTCTTTTGTGCACAAAGAACTGCCACACCCCTTGCCTGTCCAACTATTATAGCAGTTTTTGCATTTTGATTAAAGAAAAGCTCTTCAAAGGCTACTGCATCAGGTTTATATTCATCTAAAATATCCCATAAAGAATTATATAATATTTCAAGACGTTTTGGCATACTATCTTTATTTGTAGTTATAACAGATCCATAATTAACAACTCTGAATTTATTATAAGCATAGTCTAAAATTCCATATCCCATTATAGCAATTCCAGGATCAATTCCTATAATTCTCATAAAAACCTCCAGCGAAATCATGTTCGATTAATATTATACATCATTTCTTTAACTTTTACATTCATAATAACACATTTTTATATTTTCATAAATTTATTATCAAAATCAAAAAGCCTTGAATTTTGCAAAATGCAAAGTTCAAGGCAAATAAAGCAATAAATTAATTATGAATTATAATCTTCTTCTATAAGATTTTCTGCTTCTTCTTTTGTTTTAAATATTTTCCCCTTTGATAAATCATCCTTCTCTTGAATTGGAAGATTATCAACTTTTATTTCTGTTATTCTAAGGAGGGAAAGAGTATTGTCCTCTTCAACTTTATAAAGAGCAACGTAGCCATTATCATCCTTTACAACATAGCAATTAGCAGGCCACAAATCTGGAATGTCTTTTGATACTAAAACAATCTTTTCCTTCTCAGGTGAAAATTTAATTATTATATAACCTAAATTTTTAAAATGATTTTCAGCAGCATATATGTCCATACCAATCACATCAGAAGATGCCTTTTCATTATATTCATCGATAAAGGTTACTCCTTTTGTATATCTGTCCCTTTTTACTATAACTGTAGATTCATTGATTATCTCTGATTTTGGAATTTTTAATGTTTCGGTTACAGTATTGTCAGTTATCTTTATTGGGTTAGGATTTAATTTCTGCTCTTTTTTAACATACTCTAAAATTGTAAAGTAGCCTGCTATAAAGCTAACTGCTAAAGTGCAAAATAAAACTAACATATAGGCTAAACGTCGTTTTGACATAATATTTCCTCCTTTCAGAGGATATTATGCCCACTTTTTAGATTTTTATACAATATACAAATTATTATTCTCCCCATCCTTCAGGAAAATTTGCATTGTGCCATACATTTTGAACATCATCATTATCATCAAGAAGATCAATTAATTTTTCTAATTTTGCAGCTGTTTCTTCATTTAAATCAACTGTATTGCTTGGTATCATAGAAATTTCTGCTGATAAAAATTCTATTCCATTGCTCTCAAGAGCAGCCCTTACAGCTGTAAAATCTGATGGAGCTGTTATTATTTCATAGGCTTCATCTTCAGATGAGAAATCTTCAGCACCTGCATCGAGAGCCATCATCATAAGCTCGTCCTCATCAATTTTATCATTTTTTTCTACAACAAGAAGCCCCTTCTTTTCAAACATCCAGCCAACGCATCCAGTTGCTCCGAGATTTCCTCCATGTTTTTCAAGAAGGTGTCTTACATCGCTTGCAGTTCTATTCCTATTATCGGTAAGAGCCTCAATAATCATAGCAACTCCTGATGGTCCATAGCCTTCATAAACTATTTCTTCATAGTTTTCGCTATTTCCCTCACCAGATGCCTTCTTTATTATTCTCATTATTGTATCCATAGGCATGTTGTTAGCTTTTGCTTTAGCAATACAATCGCTAAGTTTGGAATTAGATTCTACATTAGGTCCTCCTTCTTTAACAGCTACCGTAAGCTCTCTTCCAAGTTTTGTAAATATCTTTCCTCTTGCAGCATCTGCCTTGCTCTTTTTTGCCTGTATATTATGCCATTTTGAATGACCTGACATTTTTTATTCCTCCCAACTAATATAAATACCATAATTAATTTTATAATCCTTTTACAACTTTTCACCTAAAAATATTAGCATAAGATATTTATCATTGCAAGGTTAAACACAGAAAAAGACCGCACTTGCGGTCTTTAATTTACTTTATCGCATCATTTAAATCCTTTAAAAGAGCATCAACATTCATTCCATGAGCTAGAGCACCCTGCTCTAAGTTTTCAAATCTTGCTGCCATTCATCCAAAACAACTCATACCATATTTTCTAAAAACATCAACTGTTTGAGGATATCTTGATACTATATCTGTTATACTCATATCCTTTGTAATCATTAAAATCCCTCCTCATTTATTATATGTCAAATAGATTTTTTCTATTTTTATAACTTCAATTATTATAATATCAAATAATATCCAGTTAAGCAACAAAAAAAATAAAAAGTGCTGTAAAAACAGCACTTTTTATTTTTTTATTTTTGAATTCAAATCATCAACAAGTTTGTTAACATCTATTCCATGAGCCATAGCACCCTGCTCTAAGTTTTCAAATCTTGCTGCCATACAACCTACACATCCCATCCCATAAGATGCAAAAACTTCTAGTGTCTCTGGGTATTTTGAAACTATTTCTGCAATTCCCATATCCTTTGTAATCATTAAAATCCCTCCAAAATTATATATAAACATTTCATTTTAGATTATGATATAATATTAAAAAGTATACAACAACCCTTATAGATATTATCAATAATTTTTGTATAAATTATAATATTATTAAATCATTAAAGGGAAGGTCAATATGAAAAATCTTTCTTGGAATAATATTAAAAACTTAAATGAAGAAGAAATAACATATTTGCTATATATAGAAGGAAAAAGCATAGATATTATAAGCAAAATAAGAAATATGGATAAAAACACAATTGAAAAACAAATAATTGAATGTAAAATAAAATATAGAGTATTTGAAAATTCAAATTCGGAAAAAGATATATTAAATAAACTTAAAAGATGCCACAAAAACGAAAGGCAGTCAATAATAGGCCTTCTTTCAAATAAAGATAAAGAAAATCTTGAAAATTATCTTTTAAACAATCTTTTTAATTCTTCTAAGGAAGACTGCAGTTTTTATATTTGGCTTCTTGGAGAACTTAAAAGTAAAAAAGCTGTGCAGCAAATAGGTGCATTTTTAAAGTGTAATGATGGAAATATAAAAAGAATTTGTTGCTCAGCCCTTGGAAAGATTGGAGATATTTCTTGCGAAAACTTTCTCATATCTTGTTTAAAGGATTCTAAACCTCAGGTTGTACAATATGCAATAAAGGCTATTTCTAAGATAAAAAGTAAAAAAGCTATTTCTTATCTTAATAAAATAGTAGAAGATGAAAAACAAAGGGATTATGTTAAAAATGCCGCAATAATAGCCATAGATGAAATTACAAAAGGGTGATAATATTGAATAAAGAATATTTTACTGTTTTAAATCAAGTTGAAGTATCCTTTGAAGAAAAAAAATCAATCTTTATATGTAACATCAAAAGAGTTGAAAATGAAAATGAGGCAATGGAATTTATAAATAAAATAAAGGAAAAATATAAAGATGCAACTCATAACGTTTACGCATATATTACAAACAACAAAATATCTATGAGATATTCCGATGATGGCGAACCTCAAGGAACTGCAGGTCCTCCTGTTCTTGAAGTTTTAAAGCGAGAAGGCTTAAACGACGTTGCTGCAGTAATTACAAGATATTTTGGAGGAACACTTCTTGGCGCTTCTGGCCTTATTCGAGCCTATGGTACATCATGCAAAATGGGGGTTGATGCTGCTAAAAAGGTAAAAAGATTAGAAGGATGCGTTTTTGAAATGAATTTTGATTATGATAAATATGGAAAAATTCAAAATTACTTTCAGAAAAAAAATATAGTAATTAACAATTCTGAATTTCTCGAAAAAGTATATCTAAATATTACATGTTTAAAGCAGGATTTCGATGAAATTAAGTCTGATATGATTGAACTTATGAATGGAATTAACATATGTAGCTTAAAATATGATATAATGTGTTATGTAGATGATGAAAATAAAATTATGGAGGTTTAATATGGACATATCCGAATTTAAATCAAAAAAAATATGGGCAGTAATAGGAAGCATACATAATAAGGAAAAGTTTGCTTACAAAATATATAAATTTCTTCAAGAAAAGGGTTATAAAGTATATCCAGTAGATCCATCAGGCAAAAACGTTGACGGGCAAAAATCTTATACATCTCTTCTTGAACTCCCTGAAATTCCCGAAGCAGTAGATATGGTTATAAACCCCGTTAAAGGCGTCGAATACATTAATCAAATTAAGCAGCTTGATATAAAATATCTATGGTTTCAACCTGGTGCAGAAAGCATGGAACTGGTTGAAAGAGCCTCTTTAAGCGGAATAAATGTTATATATAACAAATGTGTACTTGTAGAGTTTAAATAATCAAATTGGGCTGAACAATATTCAGCCCTTTATTTTTTCATTTTTAGTTTAATTCAATAACAACTTCCCCATTTTTATCTGTAGCCAAACACTTTCCAAGATAGAGCTCTTCTTCCTTTCCCCACTTTGCACTATAAAATACAAAATCTTTTTTAACTTCATATACATAAAGAAGTTCTCCCTTTGCTATATACTTTTTTTCTTTTCCATCTAAAGAAGCTTTATAAAGCCTTCCCCTATCGAAACTGTCTATATAGTAAATTCCATCATCAACCTTAAAGCTTACTGCTTTTATATCTAAAATTTTAGTAATTTCTTTAGTTATTATATTCATCTTATATAACCTCATATCATCATCGGCATTGGTATAATATATATATCCATTATTTATGTCAAAATTTCCAATCCATTCATCTCCCATATCTTGTAAAATTCTGCTATTTATTATCTTATATCCATCCTTATAAAGGCATAAATCCTTTTCGTTTATATAATATATTGAAGAATCAGCTACTTTAAAATCGTATATCCCTCCTGATACTATTTTTCTTTTATTACTGCCGTCAAACTTTACTTTATATATTCCATCCCTTAAAAGAAAATAAAAATAATTATTATAATAAGTCTTTTTAAAAGAATTAAAATAGTAGCTACATAATTCCTTATCTTTACTGTCTAATTTGTATTCTTTTCCACTTATACTAATCTTATAAAATTTATTATTAGAAAAATAATAAATATAATCATTCAATAAATAAAAACCATCGGAGGGATCTATGCCCCTCTTTGTAATACAAATCCTTCCTGTACCATCCTTGTTTATTCTATAAAGTTTTTTATTATCCGAATCATTTATATAATAAACATATTTATCATCAACAATCATACCAGATAAAAGCATTCCATCCGTATAAACTTTTCCTGTTCCTATTTTCTTTCTATCCCCACCATTGGTTTTTATTCTATATATAAAACTATCCCTTTGGTCAATATAATAAATATAATCTCCATCTAAAAAAAACATTTTTGGAATAATAAACTTAACATCCTTATTTTCTTTTAAAGTATCTGCAAAAACTGCAAAATTATAACTACAAAATAATAAAATCAAACAAAAAATAAAATAAACCCCATGTTTTCTTTTCATATTCATTACCTCATTACTCTATATTTCTTTTCTAAATATATTCTTTAACTCAATTAATATTCCTTCCATTTTAAGGTAATGAATCGTGCACAAAATTATAATATATATTTACATAAGATATCAATTACACTCATTTACCAATTAATTTTTTAAAAACATCAATATAAAACATCATTAAAATATGTTTTTCCCTAAAAAATCTAAATCATTAATATAATAATGTAATTACAATAGATTTATGTCATATATCTTCAACAAAATATACATTTTTTATATCTTATATTCAACTACTTTCCTTTCTTTATAATAAACTGGTATAAGATTTGCTGCCTTTACCATTTCGCAAGCCTCTTTTAATCCTTTTTCAATGTCAGAGGCTCTATGACTATCAGATCCAATCGTAACAGTTTCTCCTCCAAGCTCTTTAAACCTCTTATAAATCTTTAATAGGTTTAAATATGCTTCTCTATCATTAAACCTTCTTGTATTTACCTCTATAGATATTCCTTTTTTAGCAGCAAACTTTAACACTTCATCTATATATTCCCTATATTCCTCATAATATATTTCTCTATCATCATATCTTCCATATCTTGCAATATAATCTATATGTCCAAGGCAGTCTATAAAATCATGGGTTTTAAGGCACTTTAACATAAATTCAAAATATTCTTCATATGCCATTTTTTTATTCTTATCAGAATAGTATTCATCATAAAATATATCATATCCATTAACAGTATGAACTGAACCCAAAACATAATCAAAGGGATAACCCTTTGCTATTTTTCTGTTTTCTATCTCATAATCATTTCTCATTCCGATTTCAATTCCAAGAAGCAACTTCTCATTTCTATATTGTTGATATTCTTTAAAAAATTCATCAACATTAAAAGTAAACCTTCCATCATCATATAAACCTAAATCCATGTGGTCAGTTACTATAATTCCAATTCCCATTTTTTTTGAAACATCTATTGCCTCTTTAATATCCATATCGCAATCTGATGAAAATCTAGTATGTATATGACAGTTAAACATGCTTATACCTCCATTTTTAATACTACATATAAAAGTATACAGCAATATAATAAATATTTAAAGTAAAAGCCTGTAATGCACTTTGCATTACAGGCTTTAATTATGCTCCTTCACTTAAAAATTTATACTGTGTCATGTAAAGATCGTAATATCTGTCTCTTATACACATCTCCGA
>JAOADY010000154.1 GCA_026417075.1 Caloramator sp. | reverse complement strand
TGTTGTTTGGATTTAATTTCATTAATCATGGGATACCTCCAAAATTTATTTCTATATATATAATTCTACATAAATTTTTAAAATCCTTTTTGCTACGCAAAAAAAGCTGCTGACAAAATTTGTTTGTCAACAGCCTGAGCCCACATTAATGTGGGCTTTACTATTACATACTTTGCTCTTTTCCAATATTTGTATATTCTTTTGGGATATATTTCATAGAAAAAAGAACTAAAACACAAGATAAAATTTTATCCAATAAATTTTCAGCGATTCTTGGAAAGAATGCTGCATTAAATATGCTCATACCGCTGTTTTTGAGCCAAACAAAGAAGAAATCTGTTCCTCCACCGGTAATTCCTCCATAAATCCAAACAGCTATAGGCGTACCAATAAGAGGGCAAATAATCGATAATATTAAACCTGTTATTATTGCGGTTTTAATATTAAATTTATATTTTTTAACGATATAACCAACTACAATTCCTACAACTGCATTAACTAAAAAGAAAGGTATATCCTTTACATTACCAGAAAGCAATGGCGTTAAAATGTTTGTTGCAGTTCCTACAGCAGCAGCCTGCCATGGACCAATTAAAACAGCAATAAATATCGTTCCGACTGTATCAAGGAATAGTAAAGGAATTTTAGTGAATTGAAGGAGTGAGCCTAAAACGATGTTAATTGTAACAGCCATTGCACACATCGTTAAATAAAATGTTTTTTTATTTCTCAAATTATATCCCTCCAAAAAATTATATTTAGTGCCAATAAGATTATATTTGAAATGCTAATAATAGTTAAATAGAAATAAACAATGATTTGGTAAATATGTATAAAAATAATCTATCGTTAAAACTGATTGGAATTTGTTTTTAAATTTATCTTGACAATTTTCTATCAGCTTTAAATTTTTTGCATACTTTAGGGTTTTTAACAATAAAATTCTATAAGGAAGTTGTCCTTCGTTTTAAGGGGGGATTAAATGAGAAAGATAGGGTATTATGTTGTTTTTGTTATACTTTTAATGTTTATTATTCCTGTTATTATACTTGGTGGGGTTGACAATGGTATAAAAATACCAGGTATAATAAACAGATTTTCAAGTTACATAGAAAGTCTTCCAAAGCAAACAAAGTGTACTGATGAAAATGGAGGAGCTAAAATTAAAATATATGTTGAGGGACAAAAAAAAATAATTGAAATGTATATGGAAGAATATATAAAGGGAGTTGTTGCAGCCGAAATGCCTGTTTCATTTAATGAAGAAGCTTTAAAGGCACAAGCTGTTGCAGCAAGAACTTTTGCATACTCGCATATGATTAAAAATAATGGTTCTGGCTGTTCAAAGCATCCTGGATTAGATATTTGTAGTGGCGTTCACTGTCAAGCATGGATGTCTAAGGAAGAAAGATTTAAAAATTGGAATCCTGATGATGCTAAAGCTAATTGGGATAAGATAGAGAAGGCTGTTAACGATACAAAGGATATTGTTTTAGCTTATAATGGAACACTTGCAAAGAATATTTTATTTCATTCTACAAGCGGAGGGAAAACAGAAAATTGTGCTAATGTTTTTGGATATCAGGTTCCTTATCTTATAAGTGTTATAAGTCCTAATGAAGAAGAAGCACCGAGTTTTAAAACAATAGTTGTTATGAGAAGAGAAGAGTTTATAAATAGAATAAAACAACTTAATTCAAAAACTAAAATATCTAATATAAACCTTGCATCACAAGTAAAAATAATAGAATACACAGAAGGAGGAAGAGTTAAGACTTTAAAGGTAGGAGATAAAACCTTTAGTGGCGTTGATATAAGATGGGCTATGGGATTAAACTCAGCTAATTTTTCTATTTCGATAGATTCTAAAAATGTTACTTTTAATGTTAAGGGTTATGGACATGGCGTTGGTATGAGTCAGTGGGGGGCAAATGAGATGGGGAAAAGAGGGAAAAAGTATGATGAAATTTTAAAGCATTATTATACTGGAATAGAAATAGTAAATGTAAATGATATTTTAAAGAATAAAAACTAGTCAAAATGGGCATCTTACATATGTAAGATGCTTTGTTTTTTTTATCAAAAAATTTTTAAAATCTATGTATTATATTCCATAATCTGGACAAACTATATAATGGAGGTGCCTGTATGGGAATTAAAAACATGTTTAAGAAATCATCAAAAATCTTTGACCGTGAAGGGTTTTACGTTGTCTTATTTGTATGCCTTTGTATTGTTGCCGTAACTGCAGTATACATATCAAAAAATAACGGTTTAACGGCAAGAAAAAGTGCAAAATCTCAAAAAAAGGAGGAAATACAACAGCATTATACTTCACAGCCTCAATATGTAGAAGAAGAAAAAAAGATTAGTGAGACTCCAGTTTTAAAGCAGGAAGATAAAAAAGTAACAACAACAGAAAAAGAAACTATACAAAAAACTATATCAGAGAAAGTAACTAATAACAAGAGTTCTCCAAGTAAAACAGTTATATCTTCAATATCTTTAAAATTAGATATGCCTGTAGTTGGAGAGATAGTTAAAAAGTTTGATAAAGAAAATCTTCAATTCTCTAATACGATGCAGCAATGGGAAACCCATGAAGGTATCGATATCGCCTGTGATCTTGGAAGTGAAGTAAAGGCATCTGCAAATGGAAAAGTTGTTGATATTGTAGATGATAATACATTGATGCCAGGTATTAAAGCAGGATATGGTTTAAAAATAATAATCGATCATGGGAATGGGCTTAGAACAGTATACTGCAACCTTGATAGTGATATAAAAGTTAAAAAGGGTGATACAGTTAAAAAAGGTCAGGTGATAGGAGTAGTTGGTGATACGGCTGTTAGAGAATCGGTTGCTGTAGAAGGAAGCCACCTGCATTTTATCGTACTTAAGAAATCTGGTAAAGATTATATAACAGTAGATCCACAGGATTTTTTGCAGTAATTGTTTAAAAATACAGGAGGCTTGCAGACTTGCCTTAGGGTAGTTTGTCAAGCACTCTTTTTTTGAATGATTCTACAAGTTTATATTATAAAAGGCTTTATATCAACATATTATTTAAAAAGAAGCATTTGAAGGAGGTACACCAATTGAAGGACTATATTGAAGAAAGGGTACTTGAAGTGGCTAACTATATAATCAATTCAAGATCTACAATAAGAAAAGCTGCCAAAATGTTTGGAGTTAGCAAGAGTACTATACACAAGGATATCACTGAAAGGCTACCTAAAATAAACCCTCAAATTGCAAAAGAAGCAAAGAAAATTCTTGATATTAACAAAGCTGAAAGACATTTAAGAGGTGGAAGAGCAACTAAAATGAAGTATAAATCTGTTAATGAATGAAAAATATTTACTCCCTGCTAAAATATCCTGAAAATAAGGAAGGATTTTGGCAATTAATATAGAAATATTTATTGTATTACGTATAAGTAGGGAGTGAAAACAATGGGGTTATTTAGTGTTAACAATGATATAGGTATAGATTTAGGGACTGCCACTATCCTTGTATTTATAAAGGGAAAGGGAATTGTACTTAAGGAGCCTTCGGTTGTAGCTTTAGACAGCAATACAAATAGGGTACTTGCTGTGGGAGAAGAAGCAAGAAAAATGATTGGCAGAACTCCAGGAAATATTATTGCAAAAAGACCTTTAAGGGATGGAGTTATATCTGATTATGATTCTACTGAAAAGATGCTAAAGTATTTTATTAAAAAGGCTTATGGTTCTATAGGATGGGGAAAGCCAAGAGTAGTTGTTTGTATTCCTTGCGAGGCTACTGAGGTTGAAAGAAGGGCTGTAAGGGATGCAGCAATAAATGCTGGGGCAAGGAAGGTCTATCTTATGGAAGAACCTATAGCTGCTGCTATAGGCGCAGGACTTGATATATCAAAACCAAGTGGGTGCATGATAGTGGATATAGGCGGTGGTACTACCGATGTTGCTGTTATATCTCTTGGAGGTATGGTAGTAAGAGCATCTTTAAAAGTGGCAGGAGATAAATTTGATGAATTTATAATAAAACATATAAGAAAAGAGCATAAAATGATGATAGGTGAAAGAACTGCTGAAGATATTAAAATAAATATTGGATGTGCTTTTAAACGTAATGAAGATCTTTCTATGGAAATAAAGGGAAGGGATTTAATAAGTGGACTTCCTAAAAACGTTATAATTTCATCAGAAGAAATAAGATTTGCTTTAGAAGAGCCAATTAATGCTATTGCAGAGTGTATTCATTCTGTTCTTGAAAAAACACCTCCAGAACTTGCAGCGGATGTTAGTGAAAAGGGTATAGTTATGACAGGTGGCGGGTCGCTTCTTTGGGGACTTGATAAATTTATAGAATCGAGGACTCATGTTCCGGTTAGGGTAGCCGATGATGCAGTATCCTGCGTTGCCCTTGGTACGGGTAAATCTTTAGAAAATCTTGATAAACTTGAAGATCTTACAGCTGTAAATTATTAATAAAGCTGCCTTAATGGCAGCTTTTAGATTAACCTAATTTGCTCAAAACATATCGATTTTATAATTAGGAGATAACGTTTTTTAACTAAAAAACTCTAACGTTGTTTGACTAACAAATATATAAATTATATAATACTTATTATAGTTAAAATTAAGTTAAATTATCCTATATATTTATAGAAAAGTTTTTGAAGTTTTATAAATTTGCTCTTTGATAGTAATATTAACCATAAAACTCATTTGGGATAGTCACAATACAATTACAGTATATATATTATATAAATACGATATTGGGGGTGGGGAAATGAAGGATGATGTAAAATGTATAATTAGAAGTGGACTTTTACTTGCATTTGCAATAGTGTTTCAAGCTATTGGTAGAAATATACCTTCGGTAAATCAATTTATAATAGGACCTGTTATAAATGCAATACTTCTCATAGCCACTTTTATGTGTGGAATATGGTGGGGAGTTGCAATTGGAGCTTTAACTCCATGGACTGCATGGATTTTAGGACAGCTTCCTCAAGCTATGGGACCATTTATTCCTTTTATTGCGTTAGGTAATGCTATTTATGTCGTTGCTTTTGGAATTTTAAGGCATTATAAAAAATGGGGAAGGGTATTTGGCTATTTAGCAGGATCAGTATTAAAATATTTATTCTTATATATTTCTGCATTAAAGCTTATATATTTATTCAAAATAAATCTACCAGTTAAAGTATCATCAAAGCTTGCTGTGATGATGGGTATTCCTCAGCTGATTACTGCACTCCTTGGAGGGGCAATAGCTTTGGTATTAATTGAAATGCTTTTAAGAAGAAATATAAAATTGGAGGAGTAATATATGGAAAACATCGATATACAAAAAATACTTCCACATAGGTATCCTTTTTTACTAGTAGACAGAATAGTAGAAATCGAGGAAGGGAAAAGAGCAGTTGGAGTAAAAAATGTTACGGTAAATGAGCCTTTTTTTCAGGGACATTTTCCAGGTAACCCTATAATGCCAGGAGTTTTAATAGTTGAAGCTATGGCACAGGTTGGAGGAGTTGCAGTATTATCTTCTAAGGAAAATGAAGGTAAACTTGCTGTTCTTGCAGGTATTGAAGATATGAGATTCAGAAAACAAGTTGTTCCAGGAGATGTCCTTTATATGGAGGCTGAGCTTGTTGCTATGAAAAGAGGAATAGGAAAGGCAAAAGTTTTGGCAAAGGTAGAGGGGAAAATTGTAGCTGAAGGGCAGGTTATGTTTGCAATAATAAACGGATAGTAAGCTATCCGTCAGATTGTTGATAAACCCCTTGGTTTCAAAAATCAAGGGGTTTATTTATGCGATAGCATATAAATTTTCAAAATAAATTTCTAATTTTAATATAAATATTTTATTAATATTCCTAAAAAATAAAAGGGATAGTACCCTT
>JAOADY010000153.1 GCA_026417075.1 Caloramator sp. | reverse complement strand
TGTTGTTTGGATTTAATTTCATTAATCATGGGATACCTCCAAAATTTATTTCTATATATATAATTCTACATAAATTTTTAAAATCCTTTTTGCTACGCAAAAAAAGCTGCTGACAAAATTTGTTTGTCAACAGCCTGAGGCACAAAGTGCCTATTTTTTTACAAAGCTCATGAAGATTTAGTATAACTTATCAAAATAACCCCATACTCAACATCCCATAATATTTATTTTATTAAGATTAATATTTACATAAAATTCAAAAAAATAATTTTCATACTTTATTACAGAAAATTATTTTTTTTAATTGCAATTTTATATTGTTACTCATTCATATTTAGATTATAATATCAAATATAATATGTATTCTTGTATACAATTATACATGGAGGTGCAACGATGAACTATGAATTAAATAATATAACTAATCTAATGGAAGTAAAAAAACAGGACTATACTATAGAAGACATTAATGAACCGAATCTTTATAGACATATATTCCCTTATAGTGAAATACCTAAAATTACTTTTAACTATAAAAATATACCTATATGCCTTCCAAATGAAATATGGATAACTGATACAACTTTTAGAGATGGTCAGCAAGCTATATCCCCTTTTACTACTGAACAAATCGTAACGATATATGAATATCTTAATAAACTGGATAATAATTCTGGAATAATAAGACAAACCGAATTCTTTTTATATACAGAAAGAGATAAAAAGGCCTTGGAGATATGTCTTTCTAAAGGATATAAATTTCCTGAAATAACCACATGGATTAGAGCAAAGAAAGAAGACTTTAAACTTGTAAAAGATATAGGAGTTAAAGAAACTGGAATTCTTATGTCATGTTCTGATTATCATATATTTAAAAAGCTTAATATGACAAGAAGACAGGCCTTGAATCAATATCTTTCAATTGCCTCAGAAGCTTTTGAAAAGGGTATAATTCCAAGATGTCACCTTGAAGATATAACAAGAGCAGATTTTTTTGGATTTGTTGTTCCTCTAATAAATGAACTTAATAAGCTGTCAAAAGAAGCAAAAGTGCCCTTTAAAGTAAGAATATGTGATACATTAGGTCTTGGAATATCTTTTCCCGGCGTTGAACTTCCAAGAAGTATTCCTGCGATATTATATGGCTTAAGACACTACTGTGATTTATTACCAGAAAATTTAGAGTGGCATGGTCATAACGATTTTTACAGCGTAGTAACAAATTCTACTGCTGCCTGGCTATACGGTGCATCTTCTGTAAATACTTCTCTTCTTGGAATAGGTGAAAGAACAGGGAATTGTCCCCTCGAAGCAATGTTAATTCAATACGCTCAACTGATAGGCAATACTAAAAATTTAAAACTTGAACTTTTAACCGAGATAGCTGAATATTTCGAAAAGGAAATTAATTACCCTATACCTCCAAGAACTCCATTTGTAGGCAAAGAATTCAATGTTACAAGAGCAGGCGTTCATGCTGATGGTATACTTAAAAATGAAGAAATTTATAGTATATTCGATACAGGAAAAATATTAAATCGTCCTTTAATAGTTGCAATAAATGAATACTCAGGTCTTGCAGGAATAGCAGCATGGATTAATATGTATTTCAAATTAAAGGATAATAAAATAGATAAAAAACATCCTGTTGTTCATAAAATAAAGGATTGGGTTGATAAGGAGTATGAAAAAGGTAGAACTACAGTTATAAGTAACAGCGAACTTGAAGAATTGGTTAAAGAATATATGCCTGACTTACTGTTAGAAAGCAAAAATACTGCTATTAAAAAAGATTACAAATTCAAAAATATAAAGATAAATAAAAAATTAAAGATAAAAAATATATAGTTGGGGGAATAGACATGAAATTATGTTTAGCAAAAAAAATTATAAAAAATCATTTAATTTCTGGAGAATTGAAAGCTGGAAATGAAATTGCAATAAAAATCGATCAAACTTTGACTCAGGATTCAACGGGTACAATGGCTTATCTTCAATTTGAGGCTATGGGAATCGATAGAGTAAAAACCAAAAAATCCGTTGCCTATATAGACCATAATACTCTTCAAACAGGACCTGAAAATGCCGATGACCACGCTTATATTAGAACTATTGCAAAAAAACACGGAATATTCTTTTCAAAGCCTGGTAATGGAATATGCCATCAGGTACATCTTGAAAGATTTTCTGTGCCAGGTCAGACTCTTCTTGGTTCTGACAGTCATACTCCAACCTGCGGAGGTATTGGAATGCTTGCAATTGGAGCTGGCGGTCTTGATGTAGCTGTTGCAATGGGTGGAGGCTCATATTATATTAC
>JAOADY010000150.1 GCA_026417075.1 Caloramator sp. | reverse complement strand
TGTTGTTTGGATTTAATTTCATTAATCATGGGATACCTCCAAAATTTATTTCTATATATATAATTCTACATAAATTTTTAAAATCCTTTTTGCTACGCAAAAAAAGCTGCTGACAAAATTTGTTTGTCAACAGCCTGAGGCTTTATATAAGCCTGTTTTTTGTTTATATTTTGTTTCAATGGTTAAAATATAATATAGGTTCATTATTAAATGTGAGGTGTAATCATGACATATAAAAATAATACAAATAAAGGTATTAAATCAGATAACGATAATATTAGAGAAAATGTTTCCACAGATAAAAATGAAAAATTGGAAAATTTAAAGGAAATAGGTAGCCTACAAATCCCAGAGCATATTTCTAATATTCATGTATTAAATATAATTGGACAAATTGAAGGTCATGTAGCTGTTCCTCCTCAAACTAAAGCGACTAAATATGAGCATATAATTCCTCAACTTGTTGCAGTTGAAGAAAACCCTAATATTAAAGGATTACTTATTATTTTAAATACTGTTGGAGGAGATGTTGAGGCAGGCCTTGCAATTGCAGAAATGATAAATAGTCTTTCAAAGCCAACAGTTTCCTTAGTAATTGGAGGTGGGCATAGCATTGGTGTTCCATTAGCGGTTTCTTCTAATTATTCCTATATATCACCAACAGCAACTATGATAGTTCATCCTATAAGAATGAATGGTCTTGTAATCGGAGTACCTCAAACCTTTGACTATTTTAAAAAGATGCAGGACAGGATTATTAGTTTTATTGTAAGAAATTCAGGTATAAGCGAAGAAAAATTAAGAGAGCTTATGCTTCAAACTGATGAACTTTTAAACGATATGGGTACTATACTCATAGGAAAACAAGCAGTTGAAGTAAAGCTTATGGATGAAGTTGGAGGCATAAGCGATGCAATAAAAAAACTAAATCAATTAATAGAGGAAAAGCAATAAAATTATATGCTTTCCCTCTTTATTTTTCGGTTGAAGAGAATACTTTAAACATATAGAATATATTTATGGGGTGGTGATTATTATGGCAAATAAAGTAAAAAACAGTTCTATAAATACAAGTTATCGGAATGAAATTTATGGGATAATAATCGTTGCTATATCCTTATTAACAGGCCTTAGCATATATATAGAGCCATCAGGATTAGCAGGCAAAATTTTTAGAGATTTCTTTTTTGGACTATTAGGAATAGGTTCATACATTCTACCTCCAATAATTTTTATAATAGGAATTGCTTTTATAATAAACAAAACAAAATTTAAAATAAGACAAAGATTTATATCAATATGCCTTATTATTTATACACTATTATTATTAATTCATCTAAATTATTCATATAGCAATAAAGCTTTAGATTATATGGATAGATTATTTAAAGCCTATCAGCTTGGCCTTATAAAAAAAGGTGGAGGAATTATAAGTGAATTTATCGATATACCTCTTATATACATATTCGATAAAATAGGAACATATATAATACTCATATGTTTGATTTTAATCTTTACTATATTGTCAACTGAAATATCTATTGGAAAAATTATTAACGATATTATTTCTAATATAAAACAAAGAAAAAATTCTAACAAAAAAAATGTAAAATTAAACAATTCTTCTCCATCATCAATGAGCATTGAAGCTGAAAAAAATGTTGATGAAAATGTTATAAAAAATTATGAGGATAACATTAATAATTTAGATAAGAAAATTAAAATACTTGATTTTATTAAAGAAACTAATGAAGAACTTGATTCTAATCCTCAAAAGGATATAAAATCTTCTTTTCAAGAAGATATTTCAAAAGAAATAAATAAAAATAAATTAGATTCAAAAACAACTGAATATGTTTTCCCTCCTATTGAACTTCTAACTGAGAATAAAAACAAGGGGAATATACAAGATAAAAAAGAACTAATAAATAACGCGCAAATACTTGAAGAAACTCTTTTAAGCTTTGGTGTTGAAGCAAAAGTTGTACAAGTTAGCAGAGGACCTTCAGTAACTAGATACGAACTTCATCCAAACCCAGGAGTAAAGGTCAGTAAAATTGTTAACCTATCCGATGATATTGCACTTAATCTTGCAGCTCCAATGGTAAGAATTGAAGCACCAATACCTGGTAAAGCTGCAGTAGGAATTGAAGTTCCAAACAAAGAAATTGTTTCTGTGACATTAAGAGAGGTAATAGAGTCAAATGAATTTATTGAATTTAGTTCTAAATTAGCCTTTGCTTTAGGAAAAGATATAAGCGGAAAATGTATGATAGCAGATTTATCTAAAATGCCGCATCTTTTAATAGCAGGTGCAACTGGTTCAGGTAAAAGCGTTTGTATAAATACTTTAATAACAAGTTTAATTTATAAATCTTCACCATCAGATGTTAAAATGCTTTTAATTGATCCTAAGGTAGTAGAGCTGTCAATATATAATGGCATCCCTCATCTTTTAATACCTGTTGTAACAGAACCTAAAAAAGCTGCATCAGCTTTATACTGGGCTGTAAATGAAATGACTCAAAGATACAAACTTTTTGCTGAAAACAATGTTAGAAATATTGAGAGTTATAATAAATTAATGGAAAAAACAAATCCTGAATTAAAATTACCAAAAATAGTTATAGTAATAGATGAGCTTGCGGATCTTATGATGGTATCTCCAAATGAGGTAGAAGATGCTATATGCAGACTTGCTCAAATGGCAAGAGCTGCAGGAATGCATCTTGTAATTGCTACACAAAGACCATCGGTTGATGTTATAACCGGTCTTATAAAAGCAAATATACCATCGCGTATTTCCTTTGCTGTATCAAGCCAAGTAGATTCAAGAACAATTCTTGATATGTCTGGCGCTGAAAAGCTTCTTGGAAAAGGTGATATGCTATTTCTTCCTATAGGTGAAAATAAACCTATAAGAATACAAGGAGCTTTTATATCAGAAAAAGAAGTAGAAAAAGTAGTAAATTATTTAAAAAATTCAAGCAATGTTACATATAGTAATGATATTATAGAGGTTATTGAAAATAAAAATGACTATACAAATAATGATTCAGATGTAGACGAGCTTCTTCCTGAAGCAATAAAAATTGCAGTTGAATACGGACAAGTATCCGCTTCTATGCTTCAAAGAAGGCTTAGAGTTGGATTTAATAGAGCTTCAAGATTAGTTGAACAAATGGAACAACGTGGCATTGTCGGTCCACAGGAAGGCAGTAAACCAAGACAAGTTTTAGTAAGCAAAGAAGATTTTTATAATAATTTCAATGAATAATAAATAATTATATATATGGATTGGAAATAATTTAACCAATCCATATTTTATTAGTAATATATATTACTATATTGTTTTAGTTTATATTTCTATCATAATTATAATGATTGTCGAGACATATCAAATCTGCTATTATATGAAATATATATAATATGATAAAATATGTCATAGTCAAACGGATAATGTAAATTATAAATATAATAAGAACAAATGTGTAAATACAAGATAATTTAAAATATTTTCCCTAAAACGGTATTAATTGCCTGGGAAATTGTAATAGGAGGATTTGACATGAATTATAATATAGGTTTTGTATCTCTTGGTTGTGACAAAAACAGAATAGACTCAGAAATAATGCTTTCAAAGTTATCAAAAGAAGGCTATAATATAGTAAATAATGCCAAAGAAGCAGATGTAATAATAATTAATACCTGCGGATTTATCGATTCTGCTAAAGAAGAATCAATAAATACTATACTTGAAATGGTTGAAAATAAAAAGAATGGAAAATGCAAATCTATAATTGTTACAGGTTGCATGGCTGAAAGATATAAAAATATATTATTAAAAGAAATGCCTGAAATTGATGCAATAATTGGAACTGGTAATTTTTATGATATATGTAATATAGTAAAAGAAACACTAAATGATAAATATGGAATTGTAAAAACTGATAATTTAAATTATAATTTTGAATATGAAGAGAGAATTTTAACAACCCCAAATCATTATGCCTACGTTAAAATTGCAGAAGGATGTGACAATCACTGTAGTTATTGTATTATTCCAAAACTTAGAGGCAGATTCAGAAGCAGAAAAATGGAAAATATTATTTATGAAGTTAATGAACTTTCAAAAAAAGGTGTTAAAGAAATAATTTTAGTTGCTCAAGATACATCTATGTACGGAATAGATATATACGGTAAAAAAATGTTACCTCAGTTGTTAAAAAATCTTGAAAGCATTAATGGAATACAATGGATAAGGATAATGTATTGTTATCCTGAAAAAATTACCGATGAGCTTATAGAAATCATTGCAAAAAGTAATAAGATTTGTCATTATTTCGATATACCTATACAACACATAAGTAATAATATATTAAGACAAATGAAACGAGCGAGTACTGAAGAAGAAATAATATCAAAAATTAATAGTATACGAAAAAAAATACCGGATGCTATAATAAGAACATCAATTATTGTAGGTTTCCCAGGAGAAGAGGAAGAAGATTTTAATAAATTAAAGGAGTTTTTAACCAATTATAAACTTGATAGAGTAGGTGTATTTATATATTCACCAGAAGAAGATACTCCTGCAGCTGCTATGCCAAATCAGGTTGATGATAAAACAAAAATTAAAAGAAGAGATATACTTATGAAGCTTCAAAGCCAGATATCATTCGATAAAAATAGTAAACTTATAGGAAAATCTGTTGATGTAATAATAGATGGTAAAACAAAAAATAATCAATATTATGGGAGAACTTATGGAGATGCCCCAGAAATAGACCAACAAGTTATAATAAATTCTGATAAAAAAGATATTATTATAGGAACAATAGTTAAAGTTAAAATTTTAAAAGCCTATACTTATGATTTAATAGGAGTTGTTTATAATGAATCTTGCAAATAAGATAACTATGTTAAGAATAATTTTAGTTCCTATTTTTTTGTTTATTTTAACAATAAAAGTTAAATATGGGACCTTCATTGCAGCTGTCGTTTTTATAATTGCTGCTTTAACAGATACTCTAGATGGATATATAGCCAGAAGCAGAAATCAAGTTACTAAATTTGGGAAGTTTATGGATCCTCTTGCAGATAAGCTTATCGTAACTGCAGCATTAATATCTCTTGTTGAAATGAAAAAACTACAAACATGGGTTGTTATGATAATAATTGCACGTGAATTTGCAATAACAGGTCTTCGAGCTGTTGCTGCCTCAGAGGGAATTGTTATCGCTGCAAGCAAGTGGGGAAAAGCAAAAACAGTTTTGCAAATTATTGCAATTGTAGCAGCTCTAATAGAATTTCCTTATAATAATATATTAATATTTATTGCTGTTATAATTACCGTTATATCTGGAATTGATTATATATATAAAAATAGAAAATGTTTGAATCTCAAGGAATAGAAAGCTTATAAAACATTTCAGCTCTTTTTTAATATATATCTTGACCTTATTTATTATATATATTATAATACATTCAGAACTAGCGTTCGCGCTGTTATGAAAGGATTGATATAATGTTAACTGAAAAACAAAAAGCGTTGGAATTGGCTATTAGCCAAATAGAAAAACAATTCGGCAAGGGCTCAATTATGAAACTTGGAGAAGATGCTAAGCTAAATTTAGAATGTATTTCTACGGGCTCTTTAGATCTTGATATTGCTCTTGGAATAGGTGGTGTACCTAAAGGTAGAATAGTAGAAATATACGGTCCAGAATCCTCTGGTAAAACCACAGTAGCACTTCATATTATAGCTGAAGCTCAAAAAAATGGTGGAATAGCTGCTTTTATAGATGCTGAACATGCTCTTGATCCAATTTATGCAAAAAAACTAGGAGTTGATATTGAAAATTTAATATTATCTCAGCCAGATACAGGTGAACAGGCTCTTGAGATTGCTGAAGCTCTTGTAAGGTCAGGAGCAATAGATGTTATAGTTATAGATTCAGTTGCTGCACTAGTCCCTAAGGCTGAAATAGAAGGAGAAATGGGCGATGCACATGTTGGTCTTCAAGCAAGGCTTATGTCTCAAGCATTAAGAAAACTTGCTGGTTCGATAAATAAATCAAAATGTGTTGCAATATTTATAAATCAACTTAGAGAAAAAGTAGGAATGATGTTTGGAAATCCTGAAACAACCCCAGGAGGCAGAGCATTAAAATTTTATGCTTCTATAAGACTTGATGTAAGAAAAGTTGATTCAATAAAGCAAGGGGAAGATATATTAGGAAGCAGAACAAGGGTAAAAGTTGTTAAAAATAAGGTTGCTCCTCCTTTTAAGCAGGCTGAATTTGATATTATGTATGGCGAAGGAATTTCAAAGGAAGGGAATATACTTGATGTTGCAGTAAATAATGACATAATTCAAAAAAGCGGCTCATGGTTCTCTTATAATGATACAAAATTAGGTCAGGGAAGAGAAAACGCTAAAAACTTCTTAAAAGAAAATACTGAAATAGCAATTGAAATCGAAAATAAAATAAGAGAAAAGTATAATCTCCCATTAATAAGTAATAAAATTGAAGAAAATAAAGAATCAAAATGATATATATTAATTCTTTATTAAAAACTTGCAAATTCTAGAATCTACTGGGCTTTTAGTCCTGTAGGTTCTTTTATTATGAGATGAGGTGCGTTATGAAGATTACAAAGGTAATAAAACAAAACAATACGAATGGAAGATATAATATTTTTGTTGATGATGAATATGCTTTTTCTGCCTCTGATGAAGACATATTAAAATATTCAATTAAATCAGGAGTAGAAATATCAAAAGAACAATTAAATTTTTTAATAGAAAGCTGTGAAGAAACAAAATGCTATAATTATGCACTTTATATCCTTTCAAAAAAAGATTATACTGAGTATGAAATTTCAAAAAAACTATCTAATAAAGGATACTCATTTACCACAATAAATAAAACTATAGAAAAACTAAAATTATATGATATTATTAATGATGAAAGATATGCAAAAAAATATATAAACGATTGTATCAATATAAAAAAATATGGCAAAAAAAAGATAGAATACAATTTGAAAAATAAGGGAATAAATCCTGATATAATAAAACAATATTTTTTTGATGTAGACAACGAATATGAAAATGCACTTGAAATATCGAAAAAAAAATTAAAATACATTAATAATAAAAAGGATATAAAAAATAAGCTTATAAGGCATCTCTTATCAAAAGGTTTTGAGTACGATATAATAAAAAAAGCTATTAACTCAATAAAAATAGAAAATGATGGTGATGAATTATGAAATTATTGTATTTTACTGATTCTCATATTAGGGGAAGCACTCCAAAATCAAGAAAAGATAATTATGTAGAAACTTTAAAAGAAAAATTTAAAGAAATAATTGAAACAGCTAAAAGCGAAAATATTGATTATGTGTTATTTGGGGGGGATTTGTTTGACAGACCTGATTTATCTTTATCAATAGTTAATGAATTCATTATATATTTAAAGGAGCTTCCTCTCCCTATATATTGTGTTTTAGGAAATCATGATATATTTGGTCAAAATCCTTCCACAGCGACAAGAACAGTTTTAGGGATTTTAGATACATTAGGTATAGTTAAGCTAATAAATTATAATGAAATTATATACCTACAAAGGAATAATATTAAAATACAATTAACTGGTTGTCCCTATTATTACAACATAGATACATCTCCTGAACGAGAGGGATATATTGTTAATGAGAAAAAAAACTGTAATTTTTCAATTCATATAGTGCATGGCATGCTTCTTGATAGACCCTTTATTAAAGGAATACCTCATACATTAATAGATGAAATAGCAGATAAAACCTTTGCAGACATAACACTATGCGGACATTATCATACTGGTTTTGGGATTAAAAAAATAAATGAAAAATATTTTGTAAACATAGGTTCTATATCAAGGGTTAGCAATACACTATCAGAAATAGAAAGAACACCTTCATACCTTATAATACATATTGATAATAAAATAAAATTTGATGTTAGAAATTTAAAGTGTGCAAAGAATGGAGAGGACATTTTTGACAAAAATATCTTAATGCAGGAAGAATTTAAGGAGCAAAAATTAAATGAGTTTATTCAGCAAGTAAACTCCTATGGAAGTTTTGAAATATTAAATATTGAATCGATTATAAGAGAAATATCCATAAGAGAAAAAATACCTGATGATATTAAAAATGAGGCAATTAGAAGAATAGGAGAAGCTCAGATGTTACTTTCAAGTAAAGAAGGGATGTTATGAAATATATAAAATCAATAGAAATAATAAATTTTCAATCACATAAAAATACTAAGATAATATTAAATGAAGGATATAACGTTATAAGTGGACCCTCTGACAGCGGTAAATCTGCAATTATAAGGGCTTTAAAATGGGTGTTATATAATGAACCTAAAGGAGCAGATTTTATAACTCAAGGTGAAAACTCTTGCAAAGTTTCAATAACTTTTAGTGATAATACTACTATAATTAGAGAAAGAATCAAAAATAGAAATATATACAAACTAATAAATTCGAAAGGCGAAGAAATCATTTTTGAAGGTTTTAAAAACGATATACCAAAAGAAATACTATCAGCCCATGGAATAAATAAAGTATATATTGATATTGATTCACCTGAAAGTATAAATCTTGCAAGTCAGCTTGAAGGTCCTTTTTTATTAGATAAAACCGGCTCTATAAAAGCTAAAGCAATAGGGAAATTAGTTGGCGTACATATAATTGATGAAGCGTTAAAAGAACTTAATAAAGACTTAATGAACCTTCAAAGTGAAGTCAAAAAACTCTCAAAAGATTATGATGATATTAATAATGACTTAAAACAATATGAAAATCTTGAAAATATAAAAAAAAATATAGAAATCACTGAAAAAAATCTTAAAAATTTAAATGATAAAGTTAACAGGCTTGAAAAATTAAAAAGCATAAAGAGTAAACTTTTGGCAGTAGAAAATGAAATTCATGAAACTCAAGAAATTATTATAAAAATAGGAGATTTAAATACTATTATTGATTTAAACTCCTTAGCAAATTCAAAAATTGCCTTAAGAAACAAATTTCACCTCACAAATGATTTGTTACGTGAAGTTTTGAATGAAATAAATTATCAGAAGAAAATACTTGATATAACAAAATATACAGATTTATGCAGTTTGAAATTAATCGATGCAGCTAATGCCTTAAACAAATTTAATTTATTAAAGAAAATAAATTTTCAATATCTCTCTGTTGTAGATGAAATAAATAAGCTCAATAAACTATATAATAAGCTAAAAACTGTTAATAAAGCAGAAGAATTCTTAGAAGCTTATAAAAGTAAACTTGATATTTATATTAAATTTAGTAATATCAAATCTAATCTTGAAATTGTTGAATCTTCATTAAAAAAAGGTTATGTATATATTTCAAAATTTAATAATTTAAATGAAGCTGATTTTAATTTAAGCACTATTGAAATAATCAATGAAAAGTGCTTGAAATTAAGCAAATTAAAAACCTCTCTCTTAAATTTAAATAAGGATTTAAGCGATACAAATAATGAAATAAAAATCTCTAATAAATATATCCATGATTATATAAAAGAATATACACAATATTTAAAAGAGCTTGGAAGGTGTCCTGTTTGTTTATCTCCAATAGAAGAGCATACAATTGAAAAAATAATAAATGAATTGTAGGAGGTATTATTATATGAGTTATGAAATAAAGCTTAATGAACTAAAAAATAAAATCGAAGTTTATAAAAATAAAAAAATAAAAGCCGAAACGCGTCTTGAACAACTTCAAATCCAGAAAGATGCTATTATTAAAGAACTTGATGATTTAGGAGTTACTCCTGAAAATCTTGAAAATGAAATAAATAAACTCGACAATGAGATAAAAGAATTAATAGATAAAATAGAAAGTATGCTACCTTCAGATGTATAATGGGGTGATATATTGTATACACAGTCTATAATGTATTTAAATGAAAAATTAAATAAACAAAAACAAGATTATTTTATGAAAAAAGGCAGAATGGATAATCTACTTGAACAAAAATCGAAAATAGAAAAACAGCTTATAATTAACAATGAAAAGATAGATAATCTTGAAAAAATAAAAGTGCTATTTCAAAATACATCTCAATTTGCCAGGGAACAATCTAAAAAACAGATGGAATATCTAATAACACAATGTCTTCAATATATTTTCGACCCAACAATGGAATTTAAGATAGAACTTATAGAAAAATCAAACAGAATTGAAGCTGAATTTTATGTAACATCTAATATAAATGGAGAAAAAATAGTTACAAATCCACAGGATTCTAGAGGTGGAGGAGTCGTAGATATAATATCTCTTGCAGTAAGAATTGCAATGATGCAAATTCACAATCCTAAAATTGACGGTCCTTTAATACTTGATGAACCCGCCAAACACGTTAGTGATGAATATATAATAAATGTAGCTGATTTTATTAAACAAATAAGTACGACCTTTAAAAGACAAGTGATTATGGTAACTCATAATAATCATCTATTACATAGTGCAGATGTATGTTATAAAGTTACGATTAATGATGGTATATCTTCAGTAGAACCTATAAACTTGACATAATATTAATTCTATAATAAAATAAAGACAAATAATGGTTATATAAACTGGTCATTATTTGTTATATGCTTCGGATGATAATTTTTCTTAGCCAGGTTATTATATATCGATTCGAAAAAATATTCAAAAATTAATTGTTATACGAATCGATTTTGTTCCAGTATTTTTTTGTTTAATATGTTTACTGGACTTAGATTTTTATTTTAAAGGAGGTGTTGTATTATTCAATTTTATGCATATATAATATCTGGTGGAATTGCAATAATAGCCTTTATTGCAGGCTATTTTGTTAGAAAAAATATAGCTGAAGGGAAAATCCAAAGTGCAGAAGAACTTGCTAAAAAAATAGTTTCGGAAGCTGAAAAAGAAGCAGAATCCAAAAAGAAAGAAGCAATAATAGAGGCAAAGGAAGAAGTCCATAAATTAAGAACAGAATTTGAAAAAGAAGTACGAGAGCGCAGAAATGAACTTCAAAGGATGGAAAGAAGAATTCTTCAAAGAGAAGAAACTTTAGATAAAAAAGTAGAAGCTCTTGAAGCTAGAGAAGAAAATTTAAATAAAAAACAGATAGAAGTTCAAAATCTGCAGGATGAAATCACTCAGCTTTATAATAAACAACTTGAAGAATTAGAAAGACTTGCAGGACTTACAACTGAAGAGGCAAAACAAATATTGTTAAGTGATGTTGAAAAAGAAGTTAAACATGAAGCAGCAATTATGATAAAGGAAATTGAAACAAAAGCAAGGGAAGAAGGAGAAAAAAGAGCAAAAGAAATTATCGCATGTGCAATTCAACGCTGTGCTGCTGAGCATGTTGCTGAAACAACAGTATCGGTTGTAACCCTTCCTAACGATGAAATGAAAGGCAGAATAATAGGCAGGGAAGGTAGAAATATTAGAACTCTTGAAACTCTTACTGGAATAGATTTAATTATAGATGATACTCCAGAAGCCGTTATTTTGTCAGGTTTTGATCCAATTAGAAGGGAAATTGCAAAACTAGCCCTTGAAAAACTTATAACAGATGGAAGAATTCATCCCGCTAGGATAGAAGAAATGGTTGAAAAAGCTAAGAAAGAAGTTGAAAATGAAATTAGAGAACAAGGTGAGCAAGCTACCTTTGAAACAGGAGTACATGGAATTCATTCAGAATTAATAAAATTATTAGGTAGATTAAAGTATAGAACAAGCTATGGTCAAAATGTTTTAAACCATTCAATAGAAGTATCATACCTCGCCGGATTAATGGCGGCAGAGCTTGGTATAGATGTTAATATTGCAAAAAGAGCAGGATTGCTTCATGATATAGGGAAAGCAATTGACCATGAAGTTGAAGGTCCTCATGCTCTTATTGGAGGAGATATATTAAAGAAATATAATGAATCTCCTGCTATTATTCATGCTGTTTCGGCTCACCATAATGATATTGAACCTCAAACAATAGAGGCAATTCTTGTAGCTGCTGCTGACGCAATATCAGCAGCAAGACCTGGTGCAAGAAGAGAAACTCTCGAAGCATATATTAAAAGATTAGAAAAGCTTGAGGAAATCGCAGACTCCTTTGATGGAGTTGAAAAATCCTTTGCAATACAAGCTGGTCGTGAAATTAGAATAATGGTTAAACCAGAGCAAATTAGCGATGCTGAATCGATACAAATGGCAAGAGATATAGTTAAAAAAATTGAAAGCGAACTTGAATATCCTGGACAAATAAAAGTTAATGTAATAAGAGAAGTTAGAGCTATAGAATATGCAAAATAATTTAGATTAAGGCAGCATTATTTGCTGCCTTAATCTTTACCATAATTATATAATTTTTCTAAATATTAAAGTAAATTAGAAGGAAATTTTCCATCTATGTAGAATATTAATGATAAAGGCTAATATAGGAGCTCATAGGGAGGTATTATAATGGAAGTATTAAAAGTTTCAGGAAAATCAAATCCTAACGCTGTTGCAGGTGCTCTATCCGGAGTTCTAAGAGATAACGGATGTGCTGAAATACAGGCAATTGGAGCTGGAGCAATAAATCAAGCAGTAAAAGCTATTGCAATTGCCCGTGGATTTATGGCTCCAAGCGGGCTAAATCTTGTATGCATTCCTGCTTTTACAGATATAGTTATCGAAGGAGAGGAACGCACTGCAATAAAATTTATTGTTGAACCAAGATAAATATAATTTATATTTATACTAAACTTATTAAATGCCATATATGCAAATTATATATGGCATTTTTATTCATAATTTCTTTCTAACATAAAGTTTATTATGTAAACTACTTATGTAATTATTTTTTTTATTCACATTTTTAAAAATATGCAGGAAAACTTTCATGATTGTATAGACATTAAAAGAATAAAGTGTTATATTAAAATAAAGGATAAAAATGGTGATATTATGATAGAATATGATCTTCATATACATACTAAAGCTTCCGATGGTCTTTTGGAACCCGATAGAATATTTCAAATAGCAAAGGAAAAAAAATTAAAAGGATTATCCATTACAGATCATGATACAATTGATTCGTTAGAAATTTGTAATTATTTATCTAAAAAATATAATCTGTATTTCATTCCTGGAATTGAGTTAAGTTCTTTTTTCAAAGGATTAGAAATTCACATATTAGGTTATTATATAGACTATAAAAATGAAGAGTTATTAAATCTTTTAAAACGTTTACAGTTATCGAGAATACAACGAGCAAATAAAATAGTAGATAAAATACAAAAACTAGGTTATGATATTAAAATTAATGAAGTTGAATTAGAAGCAGGAAATATAAACTCTTTAGGCAGACCCCATATAGGACGTGTGCTTGTAAAAAAAGGTTACTTTAAAGATACTTCAGAGGCTTTTGATAAACTATTAGAAAGCGGAAAACCTGGATATGTTGAGAGATATAAATTAGAAACTAAAGAGGCTATTGATTTTATAAAAAAATCTGGCGGTATTCCTGTTATTGCTCATCCATTTATTATAAATAAAAATTTAGATATATGGGATATAAAGAACGTTATAATTAATTTAAAAGAGTATGGTGCTGCAGGAATAGAAGTATATCATTCTCTGCAGAGCAGAAATCAATCTGATAAACTTTATGAAATTGCTATTCAAGAAAATATGATAATTACTGGTGGGAGCGACTGCCATGGTATATTTTATAATGGAGATTATATACTTGGTAAATATGGTGTAAATAGTTGTCATATTGAAAAATTAAAAGCACTTAAGAGGTGAGTTTATGTCAAGTGGAGAAAATAGGAACAGACAATTCCCAAATAAATTAAACACTACAGCTATAGTTAAACTTTTTATTCTCCACTTTTTATCTGAAAAAAACTGTTACGGAAATGAAATAATTGACATGATAGAAATAAGTTTAAATTATAGTTGGAGACCCAGTCCTGGTATGATATATCCTCTATTGCGCGATATGGAATCTGATATGCTGATTGAGGGCTGGTGGGATGAACCTGATAAAAAGACAAAAAGACATTATAAGATTACTGAAATAGGAATTAAACATTATGAAAAGTTAAAATTATTATATAAACCTCTTCTTGATGAATCTTTGAAAATTATAGATGCTACTCTTAAAACTATATATAAATAATAGGAGGTAGGTATTATGGAGCTGTCAAAAAAAGCTAGGCAGATATCTCCATCTGTAACCCTTGCAATAACAGCAAAGGCAAAAAAGATGAAGGATGAAGGAATTGATGTTATAAGTTTTGGAGCTGGAGAGCCTGACTTTAATACTCCTTTGAATATTCAAAATGCCGCTATTGAAGCTATAAAAGGAGGTAAAACTAAATATACTCCTTCATCGGGTATTTTAGAACTCAAAGAAGCTATATGTGAAAAACTTAAAAAAGACAACGATCTAAACTATAAACCTTCTCAAATTGTTATTTCTAATGGTGCTAAACATTCATTATACAATGCACTCTTTGCCATTTGTAATCAAGGTGATGAAGTCATCGTTCCTGTACCCTATTGGGTTAGCTACCCTGAACTTGTTAAACTTGTTGATGCAGTTCCGGTTTTTGTCGAGACAAAAGAAGAAAATTCTTTTAAATACAAAAGGGAAGATTTAGAAAATGCAATTACAAATAAAACTAAAGCAATTATTTTAAACAGTCCCAATAACCCAACAGGTACGGTTTATACAAAAGAAGATCTAGAAATGATTGCAGAATTAGCCATTAGAAATGATTTAATTATAATTTCTGACGAAATATATGAAAAACTTATTTATGATAATATTAAACATATAAGCATAGCATCTCTAAACGATGAAATAAAAAAGAGAACAATTATAATTAATGGTATGTCAAAGGCATATTCTATGACGGGATGGAGAATTGGATATACTGCTTCAGAGGAAAATATAGCTTCAATTATGTCTAATGTACAAAGTCATGAGACTTCAAATCCAAATTCTATAGCACAATATGCAAGCGTTGAAGCACTAAAGGGCTCACAATATGAAATAGAAAAAATGAGAATGGAATTTGAAAAGAGACGAAATTATATGGTAGACAAGATAAATTCAATAGAAGGCATTTCCTGCAGAAAGCCTCAAGGAGCTTTTTATGTTATGATTAATATATCCAATATTAAAAATAAAATTATAAAAGGTCATAAAATTGAAAGCTCAGTTGATTTTTGTGAGGCACTTTTAAAAGAAGAAAAGGTTGCAGCAATTCCTGGTGCAGGTTTTGGAAGCGATGATTATATAAGGCTTTCCTATGCAACATCTATGGAAAATATTATTGAAGGATTAAATAGAATACAGAATTTTTTAAAATGATAATATATAATTAAAAGATAAGGTATTCCCTTGTCTTTTTTCTTTTTTATATGTTATAATCGGCATGTGGCGTATAATTTATATTAATAATTTAAAAATATTCGTAGGAGATGATACAAATATGCATGATTTATATGAAAGTCCACTTATAAAAAGATATGCTAGCAAAGAAATGTCTAAGATATTTTCTGATGATAACAAATTTTCAACATGGAGAAAATTTTGGATTGCTCTTGCAGAAACTGAAAAAGAATTGGGGCTTAACATTACACAGGAACAAATAGATGAAATGAAGGAACATATTTATGATATTAATTATGAAGATGCGCAAAAAAGAGAAAAAGAAACAAGACATGATGTTATGTCCCATGTCTTTGCCTACGGAAAACAATGTCCAAAAGCAAAGGCTATAATTCATCTTGGAGCTACAAGCTGTTATGTAGGGGATAATACTGATGTTGTAGTTATGAAGGAAGGGCTTCTTTTAATTAGAAAAAAACTATTACAATGTATCAAGAACCTTCGAGATTTTGCAATAGAATATAAAAGCTTACCAACCCTTGCTTTCACTCATCTTCAACCAGCACAGCTTACAACAGTAGGAAAAAGAGCTTGCCTTTGGATTCAGGATTTAGTTTGTGATCTTGAGTACCTTGATTTTGTAATTAATAACTTAAAACTATTAGGCGTTAAAGGTACAACAGGAACTCAAGCAAGTTTTTTAAAACTTTTTGAAAACGATCATGAAAAAGTAAAAAAGCTTGACGAAACTATATGTGAAAAAATGGGGTTTAAAAATAAATTCTTTAAAGTTACAGGTCAAACCTATACAAGAAAGCAGGATATGATCGTATTAAATGCTCTATCTTCAATAGCAGAAAGTGCATATAAATTCAGTAATGATATAAGAATATTACAAAGTTTAAAGGAGATTGAAGAACCCTTTGAGAAAAATCAAATAGGTTCATCAGCAATGGCATATAAGAGAAATCCAATGAGAAGCGAAAGAATATCTTCTCTATCAAGATATGTTATCATCAATTCGCTAAATCCAGCAATAACCGCTTCCACTCAATGGTTTGAAAGAACTCTTGATGATTCTGCAAATAGAAGAATTGTAATTCCTGAGTCATTCCTCGCCATAGATGGAATACTAAATCTATATATTAATATTACATCTGGTATGGTTGTATATTCAAAGGTAATTGAAAAACATATAAAAGAAGAGCTACCTTTTATGGCAACAGAGAACATATTAATGGAAGCAGTTAAAAAAGGAGGAGATAGGCAGGAGCTTCACGAAAGAATAAGAATTCATTCTATGGAAGCAGCAAAAAAAGTTAAAGAAATGGGAGAAAACAATGATTTAATTGAAAGAATTTGCAGCGATTCATATTTTAAACTTGATAAAGAAGATATAACAAATGCATTAAAAGCTGAAAATTTCATTGGAAGAGCTAAAGAACAAGTAGAAGAATATATTATTTCTGAGGTAGATCCTATTTTAAAGGAATACAACGAAAAAATTAATATTGATATAAATGTTTAGACATTTTAAAAAGAAAGGGATTGTAATTTTATTGACAATCCCTTTCTTTTTATTTTAATTTGTCGAAGATAAATATAACAGGTTGTTTTTTATTCGACAGATTATCATTTATTTTATATGATAATTTTTATCAATTATAAAAGTCGAAAAATCAACACAAACTTGAAAGTAGTATAAAATAAAATGCAAGATTATAAACAATAGTTATTCACTGGTGTTATTAAAATAGCACGTGTTATCAATATAGAGTTTTTATGATAAAATGGAATAAAATAAATTATAGTTTTATTAGATACAAAAACATATATTAAAAATGATAGATGACATTTAAAAATTACATAAAGCCGAGGTGATTTAAAATGCTATTTAGAATTCTGCTTTTTTTAGCCTCAATTATGTTTTTTGTAACTTTATCTTTTTTATTTTTACTTGAACTTGGAAGCAGTAATAAAAAATCAAAAAATAAAAAAGCTTCAAAGCATAAAAATATGCAAAATAATCATTGGAGCAGAAACAAAAAACATTATGCTAAATAATAATTTAGCATAATGTTATCAAAATCAGAAGGAGGGTATACATTGGAAGAACATATTGAGATATACGATGAAAATTTGCCTTCAATATTAAATGATTTTTTAGGATACCTTTATACTATAAAAGGAAAATCTCCTAATACTATAGAAGGTTACAAAACAGATTTAAGGCTGTTTTTAAAATATACAAAGAAAATAAAAAGAAACATAAAAAATGATGTGGATGATGTATATATAGGTGATATAGATGAAGATTTTATTAAATCAATCAGACTATCCGATCTATACTCCTTTATAAATTATGTTACTTTAAAACGCGACAACAGTTCCTATGCAAGGGCAAGAAAAACTGCTTCTATAAAGTCTTTTTTTAATTATCTTGAAACAAAGGCAAAAATAATTAATGAAAATCCTGCACGAGAATTAGAATCCCCTAAAATAGAAAAAAGACATCCTGTATATCTTACATTAGAACAAAGCAGGCAACTTTTAAGTATTGTTGACGGCAGAAATAAAGAAAGAGATTATGCAATTCTTGTATTGTTTTTAAACTGTGGTTTAAGATTATCCGAACTTGTAAGCATAGATATAAATAAGATAAAAGGAGATACTTTAACTGTCGTTGGAAAAGGAAATAAGGAAAGAACTGTATATTTAAACTCAGCCTGCATAAAAGCGATTGAAAACTACCTTTTAGTAAGGCCAAAGGATGGAGTTAAAGATAAGGAAGCTCTTTTTTTAAGTGAAAGAAAACAAAGAATAAGTAAGCTTACTGTTGAAGTTCTCGTTAAAAAATTTATTAAAAAAGCAGGTCTTTTTGATGATAAATATACTCCTCATAAATTGAGACATACTGCTGCAACGCTAATGTATAAGTATGGTAACGTAGATATTAGAGCCCTTCAGCAAATATTAGGTCACGAGAGCGTATCTACAACTCAAATATATACCCATATAGACGATGAAAAGCTAAGGGAGGCTATTAAATCTAATCCACTATCAGAAGAAAAAGAAGAGTAGATTCCCTTCTACTCTTCTTTTTTTAATATTTTATTTATCTTTTTGTCATATTCTTCTTTCAATTCCGGTATATCCTCTATATATAAAGAATTATTAAACGCATCCTCATCATCATATTCAAATTCATCATCCATATTTTCAATGGTTTCATCATAAATATAGTCCGATACTTCTTCTTCATTATCTAAAATTCCATCAATTTTAATTTCAACATAATCTTTATTATCCTCAAGGCATCTTCCACAGCTATCGCACAATTTTTCAGGATTTAAATCACAAATATTACAAAGATTACATCCATCACAGATTTTATTTGAATTTAAAACGCATATTTTCTTCATATCATCATTCCTTTATAAATAATTTTGAAGCTATAGTTAAAACAATATTTTTTAACAATTTCATTATTGATTATATCAAATTTTTAATAAAAGTAAACATAAATTAATCAACCGGTATAATTCACTACTCTTTTAAAATTAAAATGTGTTATAAATAAATCTCGAACACAGGTTTGAATATTTTTCATTATTATGCTATAATTTATATAAATTTCATAGATAAGGAGAGTGTAAATTATGATAAACACAAATAATGATATATCTGATAAACAGCTGGAGATACTAGATTTTATAAAGCATGAAATATCAATAAAAGGTTATCCTCCATCCGTTAGAGAAATATGTAGCGCTGTTGGGCTAAAATCAACTTCTACCGTACATGGTCATCTTGAAAAACTCGAAAAAAAGGGCTTTATAAGAAGAGATCCTACAAAGCCAAGAGCCATTGAAGTACTTGATAAAACAACCTATAATAAAGAAATAATTGCTGTTCCTATTGTAGGTTTAGTTGCTGCAGGGCAGCCGATACTTGCAGTAGAAAACATCGAGGATAAATTTCCTCTCCCGCTAAATTATTTTCCAAATAGTCAAAATATGTTCATACTTCAAATTAAAGGAGATAGCATGGTTGGATGCGGTATATTAGATGGAGATTATATAATAGTAGAGCAGCAATCTATAGCAAATGACGGAGATATAGTTGTAGCTCTTGTAGAAGATAGCGCAACAGTTAAGAGGTTTTATAAAGAAAAGGAATATATAAGACTTCAGCCTGAAAATCCCAATATGGATCCTATTATTGTTAATGACTGCAAGATTCTTGGAAAGGCTGTTGGATTATTTAGAAAAATAAAGTAAAAAGTCCCTGATTAGGGACTTTTATTTTACTTTTTATTATTCAAAACATTAGAAAGACCTATCATTATTCCTATTTTTGCATGCTCAAAGGTCAGTCCACCTTGAAGATATGCTATATAGGGAGGACTTATTGGTCCATCAGCACTAATTTCAATAGAAGCCCCCTAAATAAACGCTCCTGCCGCCATAATAACCTCATCAGTATATCC
>JAOADY010000020.1 GCA_026417075.1 Caloramator sp. | reverse complement strand
TATGTTGATAATACTAATGTGATTGCTGCTGTTAATGTCGTCTTACCATGGTCTACGTGTCCTATTGTTCCTATGTTTACGTGTGGCTTCGTCCTGGTAAAATGTTCTTTTGCCATTTTATATTCCTCCTTTTTCTTTCCTTTATCTAAAAGTACTTGATATTATTTAAGCGGCTTACTACCACTCAATAAACTCATCCCGGTGTATCATAAAAATAATGGAGCCCATGACCGGGATTGAACCGGTGACCTCCACCTTACCAAGGTGACGCTCTGCCTACTGAGCTACGTGGGCAAAAATTAAGTACTATCGATTATCTATTTTACACTTCTTAAATGTAATTGTCAATATCCAATTTATTGTAATCTATTCATTTTCTTTAAGGTATTTTTCAAGTTTTCTTTTTACTCTTTGAAGAGCATTATCTATAGATTTTGCATGCCTATCAAGATCACAGGCAATTTCTTGATAGGACTTACCATCCAAATAATAAGATAGTACTTCCATTTCTAAATCGCTTAATATTTCTGTTATCTTTTTTTCTATTTTTATTCTCTCTTCCCTGCTTATTATAAGCTCTTCTGGATCGGTTATACTAACCGTCGATAGTACATCCATTAAAGTTCTATCAGATTCTTCATCATATATAGGCTTATTTAAAGATATGTAACTATTTAATGGAATATGTTTTTGACGAGTTGCTGTTTTAATCGCCGTAATTATCTGTCTTGTTATGCAAAGCTCTGCAAAAGCTCTAAAGGAAGACAACTTATCAGTCCTGAAATCTCTAATCGCCTTATAAAGACCTATCATTCCTTCCTGATATATATCGTCTTTATCAGCTCCTATTAAAAAATAAGATTTTACCTTTGCTTTTACATAATTTTTATATTTATTTATTATGTATTCTTCTGCTTTTGCATCTCCATTCCTTGCATACATTACAATTTCTTCATCGAGCATACCATCATATTCGCAATATACTTTGTCAACATCGCTATCAATTTTCATGCAATCCCCCCCAACATTTAACCCCGTATTTGTAATTATATAACTCAAAGCCCTTTAAAGTCAATAGCTTTAAAGGTTTCTACGCATTTTTTCCAATTTTTCTAAAATATCTTTTCCTATATTGTTTTCTAATCGATTACTTTTTTCTACATACGATATCTCTGTTTTCTCTTTTATAGCTTTATTAATATTTTGTATCTCCATTAAAAATTCACTTGGAGTTATTCTAATCCCTCCCATTTGAAGGACAATCCTTTGCTCAAGATAATCGGAAGATACCACTGCAACTTCACCTTTTTTTGATAATATAGCCACATTTCTCTCTATATAACAGTCTGCTGATTCTAATTCCTTCGTATAAACAACTTCAACATTCTTATACATCTCATGTTTTTCAAAACTTCCTTTAACAAAATGTGCATCAAAAACAACAATAACATTTATACCCTTAAAAGCAGCATAATCATGAATCATTTCAATAAGCTTTAATCTTGCTTCCTCAAGGTTTTCATCTTTTAAATCTTTCAAAACCTTCCATGAATTAATAACATTATAACCATCTACCAAAACATACTTAATCACTTTAAATGCTCCTTTGTCTTAAAACCTCATACATTATTATTCCAGCTGGAACAGAAGCATTTAGAGAGTTTATCTCTCCCTTAACAGGAACACTTACAACAATATCGCAGTTATCCTTTACAAGCCTTGATATACCTTTGCCTTCACTTCCTACAACTATACCAACAGGGCCTCTAAGATTGCTTTTGTAGCATATATCTCCCTTCATATCCGTTCCAATAATCCATAAACCTTTTTCCTTCAGTTCTCTTAGGGTTTGATTTATATTTGTAACCTTAGCTATTTTGGTATATTCAACAGCTCCAGCCGAAGCTTTTGCAACAGTTGCTGTAATTAATGCTGTTCTTCTTTTAGGTACAATAACTCCATGGGCACCGCAGACATTTGCACTTCTAATAATTGATCCCATATTGTGAGTATCCTCTATTTCATCAAGTATTATAACAAAAGGATCTTCCCCTTTTTGTTTTGCGTAATTTAAAATATCATCAATTGTTGAATACTCATAGGGTGAAACGATTGCAACTACGCCTTGATTATTCTGACCTGATGAAAGTTCATCAAGTTTTTTTCTATCTACTTCACTTATTACAAAGCCTCTTTCCCTTGCCATTGAAATAATCATTTTTAATGAACCCTCAGGTTCTTTTAAAACAAAAAGCTTCTCAATATTTCTTCCTGATTTAATAGTTTCAATTACAGGATTTCTGCCGAAGACTATGTTTTCATTATCTTGATTTTTACTAATAAAATCTCTTTTCCCTTTCATTTTAACATTCTTCATTTTTGAAGCTCCCTTTCTTTATAATATTCTACTATATTTTTCTCTTATCTCAATCATTTTACCACAGGACATAGATCCTTCAGGGCATACACCTTTAAGGCAAGGAGGTCCGGCATTTTTAAAAATAACAGGAGCAATTTTTCTAACTTCTTTTAACATCTCATCTGCTAGAGCTCTAATCTCCCATTGAGCCCTATTACAGCATCTATGGCTAAAAAAGTTTAAAAGAGTTCTTGCATTCATAGTAAATACTATTTTTGTTTCACAGGCATTAGGAAACACATATCTTGCATCCTCAATTGCCATTTTTTCCGCAGTTTTCTTTGCTTTCTTTTCGTCTAAGCCTTCTTTTATCAGTTTTTCATAATGATTATTAAAGAGAATCTGTGAAATCTCATTATACATTTTTTGATCCTTCTCCATAATTTCAATAAACAGTTTTTTAGCTTCAGGTATGTTTTCTATTGAAGGAGGAATTATGTATTCAAATTGTTCAAGTTTGACATATCTTTGACTCTGCTGTGAGTAAGATGCAATCCTATGCCTTACAAGCTGATGGGTTAAAGTTCTCGAAACGCCCTCTGCTGCAAAAGTAAAACTTATATGTTCTATTGGGGATTCGTGTCCTAAATCCATCAGCATATTTAAAAACCTGTTTATATTTTGCTCATTAAGATTATCCATTATATCATCAACCCCTACACTGCTGTAGCAAAGTTTTGCAGCTGAAGCTACAATTTTTTCCGGTTCTGGAGTGTGGGCGATTATTTTTACTTTTAAATTGCTCTGCATAAAATCATCTCCTCAATTATAATATGAAATATTATAACATAAAAAGGGTTAAATTATCATTTAACCCCTTCAAAAATAAAACTCATAATTTCATCAAGCCTATCATACCTTTTCAAAAGATACAAATAACCTATAAGCGCTTCAAGGGCAGTTGCTCTTTTATAATCAATAGCCTTAGCATTTTTAGGTATATGATAGGTTTTTGTATTCCTTCCCCGCCTTACAATATTTTGTTCTTCCTCAGTCAGTTTATCCATAATAACATCAAGAATATTTGACTGGGCTGAAGCTTTAACATATGCTATAGATTCCCTGTGAAGATCAAAGGAAGTCTTCCCTCCTTTGCTTATTATATAACTTCTTACATAAACTTCATATATTGAATCCCCAATATAAGCCCAAAGAAGCGGATTCATCATTTTTACATCTTTTTCATCTATCGATATTTTATCAAGAAATTCAAACATCTAAAAACCTCTTTCTAAATTCTCTTCCATCTAACTCCTAAAGGCGTATCTTCAAGAACTATACCTTTAGCTTTAAGCTCATCTCTTATTTTATCTGCAAGAGCATAGTTTTTAGCTTTTCTTGCTGCCTGTCTTTCTTCAATAAGCCTTTGAATTTCATCTTCAATGTTCCCTCTTGCACTTTTTTGAAGTATTCCAAGAGGCTCTCCAAGCTCCCTTATTAAATTTAATGAACTCTCAGCAACTTTTTTGCTGCTATTTTCATTTACATTGCTGTTTATATCCCTTACCATATCGAATATTACAGATATACCATCAGCAGTATTAAAATCATCATCCATAACTTCAATATATCTGCTTTTATATTCCAAAAGCTTATTTAAAAATTCTTTTTCTTCTTCGGAAGATTCTCTGTCATTTGAAACCTCTATAATATGTTCAAGATTTCCAATAGTATTATATAACCTGTCTAAAGCAGCCTTAGACTGTTCCAAAAGGTCTATACTGAAGTTAATAGGATTCCTGTAATGAGCTGAAAGCATAAACAATCTTAAAACTTCGCTGTCATACTTTTCAAGTATTTCCCTTGCTGTAAAGAAATTATTAAGGGATTTAGACATTTTTTGATTGTTAACATTCAAAAATGCACTATGCATCCAGTATCTTGCAAAGAGTTTCCCATTTCTTGCTTCACTTTGAGCTATTTCATTTTCATGATGAGGAAATGTAAGATCAACTCCTCCTCCATGTATATCTATGGTTTCTCCAAGAAGAGAAGATGCCATAGTGGAACATTCTATATGCCATCCAGGGCGCCCTAATCCAAAGGGGCTTTCCCAAGCTGGTTCTCCTTCCTTTTGAGCCTTCCAAAGTGCAAAATCCATAGGATCCTTTTTTCTTTCATCTACATCTATCCTTGCCCCTGCTTCAAGTTCTTCAAGATTTTGGTGAGATAGCTTTCCATATTCTTTAAATTTCTTAGTTTCAAAATATACATCTCCATTTACTTCATAAGCAAATCCTTTATCAACTAAATCTTTAACAAATTTTATAATCTCATCCATAAATTCAGTTGCTCTTGGATTAACGGTTGCTCTTTTAATATTAAGAGCGTCCGCATCCTTATAATATTCTGCAATATACCTTTCTGCTATTTCTTTAACCGTCGTTTTTTCTTCATTGGCTCTTTTAATCATTTTATCATCGATATCTGTAAAGTTTTGTATAAATGTTACCTTATATCCCCTGTATTCAAAATACCTTCTTATAGTATCGAATACTAAAAAAGTCCTTGCATTTCCTATGTGAAAAAAATTATAAACTGTAGGCCCGCACACATACATTTTTACTTCATTTGGGATAATAGGTATGAATTCTTCCTTCTGTCTTGTAAGTGAATTAAAAATCTTTATCGACATTACTATTCTCCTTTCTTTTAGCTTCAATATATAATATTCATAAAACAAAAAACCTTTCATCCAAAAGGGACGAAAGGTTAATCCGCGGTTCCACCCTAATTAGGCTAAGCCTCACCTTAAATTATATAACGGTAAACCCGTCTCCACAGTAACCCATGGAAATGCTCCAGAACGCACATTCAAGGATATTTATTAAAGCTGCTTTCAGCCATGGCAACTTCTCTCTGAAATAAAGTCCCCTCTACTTCTTTCCTTCATTGCATCATCTTTTTTATTATTATAACAAATTTTTCTTAGTATATTCAATTCTTTTAAGAACATTATCCTTCCCAAGAAGCTCTATAATATTTACAAGTTCAGCACCGTGAACCTGTCCTGTAAGTGCAACTCTAACAGGCATAAAGAGTGATTTACCTTTTGCTCCAGTACGGTTTTTAAGTTCCTTAAATATATTTTGAATTATTTCATTATCAAGTTTATCTGAAACTTTAACTAAATCGTACAATTCATCTAAAAGCCCTTCAACATGCTCCTGCTTTAAAACTGATGCTGCTTCTTCATCTTCAAGTTTAACTTCATCATTAAATAATATAGAAACATGATTAACAATTTCAGAAAGATATGAAATTCTTTCTCTAAAAGTTGAAACAAGTAATGTAATCCAATCTCTATTTTCTTTAGCAAACTCATCAGTTATATATCCTGCATTTTTAAGATAAGGGATACATAAATCAACCATTCTATCAATAGAGCTTTTTCTTATATATATGCCATTAATATAATTAAGCTTATCAATATCAAATACTGCAGGATTTTTTACAACTCTATCAAGAGAAAACTTCTCACAAAGCTCCTCTAAACTAAAAATCTCTTCATCTCCCTCAGGCGACCATCCTAAAAGTGCAAGAAAGTTTATAAGTGCCTCAGGAAGATATCCTGCATCTCTATATTGCTCAACCCATGTAGAACCATGCCTTTTACTCATTTTTGTCCTGTCTTTTCCAAGTATGAGAGATACATGGGCAAACTTTGGAATGTCAAAACCGAGAGCTTTATATATAAGTATCTGTCTTGGTGTATTTGAAAGATGCTCCTCTCCTCTTATTACAGTAGTAATTTTCATAAGATGATCATCTATTACAACAGCAAAATTATATACTGGAATTCCATCGGATTTTACTATTATAAAATCTCCTATATCATTTGAATTAAATTCAACTTTTCCTCTAACAACATCATCTATTATAATAGGTTCATCATCAGGAACTCTAAATCTTACAACTGGCTTAATGCCTTTTGCCTCAAGCTCTTTTTTCTCTTCTTCTGTAAGATTTCTGCATTTCCCGGAATATTTATAAGTTTCACCCTTTGACAAGCTCTCCTGTCTTTCTTTTTCTATTTCTTCTTCACTGCAATAGCAGTAATATGCCTTCCCTTCATCTAACAGCTTTTTAACATAGGGTTCATATATATGATTTCTTTCTGTTGAACGGTAAGGTTCGTCAGGCCCTCCAACTTCAATTCCTTCATCCCAATTTATACCAAACCATTTTAAACCTTCAATTATAGCACTTTCAGATTCTGAAGTTGAACGATTCAAATCAGTATCCTCTATTCTAACTATAAATTTTCCTCCTGTGCGTTTTGCATAAAGATAGTTAAATAGAGCTGTTCTAGCTCCTCCTATATGTAAATGCCCTGTTGGGCTTGGAGCAAATCTTACTCTTTCCATAATGCACCTCCACTTATAATATCTCTTTAAATTGTATATTGAAAATACATCTATTTCAACCTAAATAGCTAAGTTCACTTAAAACATCCTCTATTCTTACATCCTTTGATAGTTCCTCACTTCTTAGCTTAACTTCTACAAAACCATCCTTTGCCTTTTTCCCTACCGTTATTTTAACCGGAATACCCAAAAGATCCGCGTCATTAAATTTAACTCCTGCTCTCTCATCCCTGTCATCCATTAAAACATCTATGCCTTTACTTTTCAAGTTATTGTATATTTCATGTGCAACTTTAACTTGAAGCTCATCTTTAACTGAAGCTACAATAACATCAACTTTAAATGGAGCAATTTCAAAGGGCCACAATATGCCTCTGTCATCATGATTTATTTCCAATACTGCAGACATAATCCTGCTTATGCCTATACTACAAAGGCCTGTTAAAACGTTCTTCTCATCTCCCTTTTCATCTCTATATTTTATACCTGAGTTATCAGTTTTATTTAAACTCACAACTTTAATACCTTTTTTAATTGATATTTTACTACTGCAAATAGGGCATAAATCATTTTCCGTTATATTTCTAAAATCTCCAACTATACCTTCAAAATCTCTACCATAATTAACATTTATAAGATGGTAGCCTGTATCGTTTGCTCCAACAACAATATTTGTCATATAGGGTATCTCATTATCAACAAGAAGCATATCTGTTTTTATTCCAACAGGACCTGCAAAACCAACCTGTGCATTTGTAACCTTTAATATTGTTTCTTCATCTGCAAGCTTCATATCCTTTGCATTAAGACATTTTTTTACCTTATTCTCGTTAACTTCTCTATCTCCTCTAACCATAACTGCAACAGTTTTTCCATCTGCCACATAAATAAGAGTTTTAGCAAATTTTTCAGCAGAGGTATGTAAAAATGAAACCAATTCCTCAATAGTTCTTGCATCTGGAGTTGAAATCTTCTCTATTTCAAGTAAGTTTTCCTCTACTTTTTTATAATCCATTTTTACAGCTGTATAATCCTTTGAAGATTTATATCCGCAGTTTTCACAATCTATATAATTATAATCTCCATTTTCACTTTCAACTATAAAATCATAGGAATATATTTTATCTAAAGGCTCATAATCACATCTTACTTTTAAACATTCAAGATTAACTTTTCTTAAGAAAGTCTGAACAACTGAATTTATTTTATCAAAAGATTCATCGAGCTCTTCTTCTGATTTATTAAAGCTATATATATTAAATGTTTTAAATTCCCTCGCTCTTAAAAGACCTGCTCTTGGTCTTCTTTCATCTCTAAATTCATCATCAATGCTATATAGCGTTAAAGGCAGAGATTTGTAGGATTTTATCTCGCTTTTTAAAATATCAAATATAACTTTTTCATAATTTGTTCCTAGAGAAAATCCTCTCCCATTTCTATCCTTAAAGCAAATATTTTCATCCTCGTCCTCTTCTTTTAATGAAAGTTCTAATGGTATAATCTTAGGATTGAGTACCTCATTTGCTTTTAAACTTTTCATTTCTTCTTTTAAAACTGATTCTATTTTATTAAGTATTCTGTATCCGGGAGGTAAATAAAAATATACACCCGAAACAACCTTTCTTATAAGCCCTGCTCTAATCATAAGTTTTACGCTTTCATTTTCTTCATCCCCTGGTGCTTCCTTTAATGTAGGTATAAAATATTCACTATATTTCATTTTATCCCTCCTACCTATACTAAAAGCCTTCACCTGTCGGCGAAGGCTGAGGCTTTTCTTAATGAAATTATATATTTAATGTCTATATATGTCAACATTATACTCTAAATATAACTTCTTCCTTTGAAAACATATATCTTGCAAACAATACAGCAAGAACAATATAAACTATATTCCATCCAAAGGTTATACCTATATGAAGAGGATTATATATACCAATTATAAACTCCTTTATTACAAGGCTTACATTAGCAAGAGGTACATTAAAAAGAACAGTAGAAGCATTTTTAGCATCAATCATATATGTACCATAGGCACCCGCCATACCTATTATAGTTAAGGGTGATAAATATGTCTGCGCTTCTTTGAAGGATCTTGCGTATATGCTTATTGAAAGCTCTAAAGCACCAAATACCATTATTATTAAAAGTACAAATATACCTATCATAATTACAGTTATAGGAGAGAAAATCAAAGGAATATCTCCTCCAAAAGCACTTGCTCCTGCCTTAACCCCTATCATAAGACCTATTATAGATGATATCGTTCCTATAAGTCCCATTACAGTTATAGAAAGCAGTTTACCAAATAAAAGACTCATTCTTCCAGCCTGAGTTGTTAAAAGGGGCTCAAGCGTACCTCTTTCCTTTTCACCTGCACCAAGGTCAGTTGCAGCTGCCATCGGACCTGTCATACCGTAAATTATAAGAATTAAAGGAAGAAGAAGAGACATCATATATTTGCCAAATCCGCCTTTCTCCTTTGCTGCAACTTCTTCTTTTATATTTATAGGAGTTAAGATAGAATAATCTATTCCTTTTGAAATAAGCCTTGTTTTTACAACTTCCTTTGAGTATTCTTCAATTAATGATTTTATAATATTACATGCCATATTTGAATTTTGACTTGTATCATCATATATTATTTTTATATCTGCTGATTTCTCATTTTTTATACTTTCTTCAATATTATCAGGAATAATTAAACCTAAATATATTTTTCCATCTTGAACATCCTTTTTAATATCAATAGAATCAACAACAGTTATATTTTTTTGAGACTTTAAAAAAGCAATTAGTTGATTTTCATTCTTAGATTTAATGGATATCTTTAAATTTTCAGATGTCTTTTTTATATTTCCCTCAACACTCCTACCCATAAGTCCAAACATAATTGGAAATATAATAAGAGGAATCACTATGCTTACAATAACTGTCTTCTTATCCCTTAAAAGATCAATAAGTTCTTTTTTGAATACTGTCATTATAGCTTTCATATTCATTATTTATCACCTACCAATTCAACGAATATTTTTTCAAGGTCTTGTCCATATTTTGCCTTAAAATCGCTTACTTTCATATCTTCAATTATCTTGCCCTTATGTATTATAACAATCCTATCGCAGAGTTTTTCAACCTCTTGCATACTGTGGCTTGAAAAAATAATAGCCTTATTTTCATTTTTGCAACTTAATATAAAATCCTGAACGATTTTAGAAGAGGTTACATCAAGTCCTAATGTGGGCTCGTCAAAAAGCATAACTTTAGGATTATGAACAATTGAACGTGCAATCGCAACCTTTTGTTTCATACCTCTTGAGAATTTTCCAACTCTCCTATCAGCATACTCCTCCATGTCGAGCATTTTAATAAGCCTGTCTATATTTTCCCTACTCTCCTTCTCACCCATATTGTTTAAATCTGCAAAGTATTTAATATTTTCCCTTGCTGTTAATCTGTCATAAAGCCCTGCCTCTCCTCCGAATAAAATTCCAATACTGCTTCTTACTTTATGTGGTTCTTTAAGTAAATCATAACCATTTATTAAAGCAGTACCTGAAGTTGGCTTTAACATAGTTGCAATCATTCTTAAAGTTGTAGTTTTACCTGCACCATTCTCTCCTAAAAGTCCTACAATTTCTCCTTCACTTACAGTAAAGTTAATGTTATCAACTGCTTTAACATTCTTAAAATATTTACTAAGTCCTTTAACTTGTATCATAGTTTAAATCTCACTCCTTTTATATAGGATACATACTGCATGGGCGGCAATTCCATCACCGCATCCTGTAAAACCAAGACCTTCCTCGGTTGTTGCTTTAATATTTATGTTCTCCTTATCTGTATTTAATGTTTTTGAAATATTTTCTATCATATTTTCAATATAAGGTGCCATTTTAGGTTTTTGAGCTATTATAGTTGCATCTATGTTAGATATATCATATCCTTTTTCTCTTATTAAATTTCCAACATGATAAAGAAGTTTTATGCTACTTATTCCCTTATATTTTTCGTCATTATCCGGAAAATGTTTACCTATATCTCCTAATGCAGCTGCTCCTAATAAAGCATCCATAATAGCATGAAGAAGTACATCTGCATCCGAATGTCCCAAAAGTCCCTTTTCATACTCTATCTTAACACCGCCAATTATAAGTTCTCTTCCTTCAACTAACCTGTGTACATCATAACCATGGCCTATTCTCATTTTATTCCTCCTTGTTGCTGTTTATAAAAGAATCATAAATAGCCTTTGCTATTACAATATCCTCTACTGTTGTAATTTTTATATTAAAGTAACTCCCTTCTATTATCTTTACCTTATAACCCCCTTCTTCTACAAGAGCACAATCATCAGTTGCATTTATATTATTTTCTCTTGCATATTCATGGGATTTTAATATCAAATCATATTTGAAAGTTTGAGGAGTTTGAATAGAAATAAGTTCATCCCTTTTTAAAGTTGAAACTATAAATTTTTCATCATCGATTACTTTAATAGTATCTTTAACATAAACTCCTGCAGCACACGCTCCATATTTTTTAGCACCTTCTATGCTTTTTCCTATAATATCTTTATTTATAAAGGGTCTTACTCCATCATGTATAACTACAACTTCACAGTGAAGATTACAGTTTAAAAGCCCGTTATATACGGATTCTTGTCTGCTGCATCCTCCCTTTACTATCTTTTTCACTTTTTTAAAGCAATATTTCTCTACAATATTTTTTAAACAAAAATCTATATAATTTTCTGGAACTACAAGTATTATTTCATCTATAAATTCACAACTTTCAAAGACATCTAAAGTAATAGAAAGTATTTCTCGTCCATTTATATTTATATATTGTTTAGGAATATCATATCCCATTCTTTCTCCTTTTCCACCAGCTACAATAACAGCAGAAACCATAACTATACTCCTTTTAGCAATATTTTATTAAGGGATTGTAATAAAATTACAATTCCTTAATCATTAGCATATTTAAAAATATTAAACTGCTTTATCCTGTGAATTTTTAATCTTGGCAAAAATCATTCTTCCAGCTGCAGTTTGAAGAACACTTGTTACAGTAACATCAACAATATCTCCTACGTATTTTTTACCACCTTCAACAACTATCATAGTACCATCATCAAGATATGCAACCCCCTGTCCAGATTCTTTTCCATCTTTTATAATCTGTATGTGCATATCTTCTCCTGGTATTACAACAGGTTTTACAGCATTTGCAAGTTCATTTATATTAAGGACAGATACCCCTTGAAATTCAGCAACCTTATTCAAATTAAAATCATTAGTTATAACCTTACCTCCTAAAACTTGAGCAAGTTTTAAGAGTTTGCTGTCAACTTCTTGAATGTTTTCAAAATTTTTCTCGCATATCTCTACATTGATTTCAAGTTCTTTTTGAATGAGGTTTAATATATCAAGCCCTCTCCTTCCTCTTGTTCTTTTGAGTGAATCCGAAGAGTCAGCAATATGTCTAAGCTCTTCAAGAACAAAGGCAGGAATAACAATAGGTCCTTCTATAAATCCAGTCTTTAATATATCAAGTATTCTTCCATCTATTATTACACTTGTATCTAATATTTTAGGCTGACAAGAAAAAGTTTTTATTTCAGTTTTATTCTTCTTATCCTTACCAAACTTCTTTAAAAAAGTAAAAATATTGTATAAGTCATCCTTCTTCTTTATAGCTATATTTACCCCGAGAGTTGCAAAGATAATATTTATTATAAGCGATATAATACTTCCAATTACAGATAAAAGCGTAGAATTGGTGATTGAAAGAAACCTTGAAACTGAGCTTATAAAAAGATTTGCAACAATAAGACCTATTATAAGTCCTGCAACCGATAAAATTATGTCATTAGTAGGAATCTTTTGAAGCGTTCCTTCAAAAAAACCAGTAATATTCCAAACAATTTTAATAAGAAAAGGAGAGAAAATATAAAATATAAGTCCAAATATCAAGGTACATATAATATAGGCTGTGATTAAAGATGTTGTGCTCTGATTAACATTAATTAATTGCTGAATAAATTCAAACTTAATAAAAAGACCTGTTAGTGCATATCCCACAACTAACCCTATTACTGTCAATAACCATCTGAAAATCTTATCTAACATTCATACACCTCCATTATCATTATTAACATAAAAAAATAAAAATAAACTTCATATATCAAATATTTCCATTTTGACTAATTTAAATATACATTAAGACCTATTAAAAAGCAATAACATATATTATAATATTATGTTATTTTTTTATGAATTTAACTCTTTGTTAAAGTATTAAGCTCTTGCTTTATCTTTTGAAAATCTTCATTTAAAACTGCACAAACCTCTCCAGCTACTATATCGAGTATATCATTGTATATATTAAGCTCACTTTTTGATAATTTCTTAACCTTTGATAAGTTTCCAATATTTCTTAATATCCTTGAAAGTTTTCTAATATCTCCTTCGTTTATACAATTTTTATAATATCTGTATCTATCTGTCCATTTTAAAGACATATTTTCAGGTTTTGAACACAATATTTCATATATTTCCTTACATTCATCTTTAGATATTACCTTCCTTAATTTACTTGATTCCTTAGAGCAAACAGGTATCATCATATCAATTCCATTTATAAATTTTATTACATAATATTTTCTTATTTTGTCAAATAATCTTTTTTCTTCTATATTTATAATTAAACCTGCTCCAAATACAGGATAAAATATCCATTCGCCTATTGAAAACATATAGGTCACCCTCCAAAATAAATATATATTTTTTTATAATTTCAAGAAAAACTTAGATTATATGTTTATGGACTTAAATGAGTGACCCTTTTACTATTATTATATTAATTCTACCGATATATTGTTTACATAACTTAAAATTAAAATTAATCTATTTGACATTATATCATATAAATATTTATAATAGGATTAAGATATTAATCAGAAAATTCTTATTAGTCTTGACTTTGATCCTAACTTTACATACACCAAATAATAACCTACAGTAAGGAGTGTAAGTGCATGAAGGATATCTTAGTTGACGATTTCCAAAATTCGGTATCAGAATCATTGATAAGACATAAAAGCATAATAGATATTATAACAAAACTTTCCGAATCCAATTCGAGAATTAATCGTGCCATTGCAAAATCAGTAACCAGTTGCGGTTGTATCAGCATATCCGCTCATAAGCAAAAAATATCTGACGATGCTTCCCTTGAAGATATTGTAAATCACTTAAGCTATCAAATAGAAGGTAAACTTTGTAACAATTGTAGAGAAATTCTCGAAGAAGAAATAGGAAACAACATTTACTATCTTACAGCTCTTTGTAATGCCCTTGAAATAAACCTTTTTGATGTTATTATTAAAGAAAATGATAAAATTGAAACACTAGGAAAATTTTCAATGCTATAAATAAAAGGCTGCCCTATTGGTATAAGTGCTAATACGGCAGCCTTTTATTAATTAATCAAAAAACAATTGGCACAATCCCTATTATTATAAATGTCTATTAAGTAAAACCTTTTCCTGAAGTTTTCTTAAACCTTCCTTAATTGCACGAGCCCTCGCTTCTCCAATTCCTTCAACATTATCAAGTTCTTCTATCGATGCCTGCATAACGTTTTTAAGCTGTCCAAAGGTTTTAACGAGGTTTTCAATAACGATAGGTGGAACCTTTGGAATTTTACTCATAAGCCTGTAACCCTTTGATGATATCATAGTATCAAGCATTAAATCTGCACTATATCCAAAAACTTTACAAACTGAAGATAATTCCAAAAGCTCATCAGAAGAAAGATTTTTAATCCCTTTCATTATATCATTAAAATCCTTCTGATAGCTGTAATCTTTAATAAGCATTATTCCATCTTTTTCAACTTCATCGATAAGATCATCAAGCTGCATGGATATGAGTCTTCCTTCATTTCCAAGTTCATATATATATTTTTGAATTTCATTTACTATCCTCATAACCATTTCATTTCTTTGAACCGCTGTAACTACATCATATACTGTAACCAAATCATCAAATTCAAGAACCGATAGATTTGTCATCGCTTCATCAAGTACAGCCTTATATCTTTCAAGAGTTTGAATTGCTTGATTTGCTTTAGTTAGTATTATATTAGTATCCTTTAAAACATATTTTAAATTTCCTTTATATACAGTAATTATGTTTCTCCTTTGAGATATAGCAATGACAAGATTGCCTGTCTGCTTTGCCACTCTATCTGCAGTTCTATGTCTTGTTCCTGTTTCAAAGGTTGCTATTGAGGAATCAGGTATAAGCTGGGTATTGGCATAGAGAATTCTTTTTAAATCACTACTTAAAACAATAGCGCCATCCATCTTCGCAAGCTCGTATAAGTAGGAAGGACTGTATTCGCTGTTTATAAAAAATCCTCCATCTATAATCCCCATAACTTCCTTTTGGTCTCCTACCATTATCAATGCTCCCGTCTTTGCCTTTAACACGTTTTCAAGACCTTCTCTTAGCGGTGTCCCAGGTGCAACAATTTTCAATACATTTATAAGTTCAATTTCACGACCATCTAACATCTTTATCCCCCTAATATAACATCTAATGCTTCATGTATATTATCAACAGGTATTACAGAAATTCCTTTAGGAATTTCAATACCTCTTATGTTTTCCTTTGGTATTATGCACTTTAAAAAGCCAAGTTTTTTTGCTTCAAGTATTCTTTTTTCTATCATATTTACTCCTCTTATTTCACCGGTTAAACCTACTTCTCCTACCACTATAGTTTTCGGATTAATTGGAAGATTTCTAAAGCTAGAAGCTATAGAACATATTATTCCAAGATCGCAGGCAGGCTCATCAAGTTTTAATCCTCCTGCTACATTTACATAGGCATCGAAGGTTTGAACCTGCATCCCAACTCTTTTTTCAAGTACTGCCATTAAAAGTATAACTCTGTTATAGTCAACGCCTGTAGCCATACGCCTTGGCATTCCAAAAGCTGTTGCACAGGTTAGAGCCTGAATTTCAACAAGAACAGGTCTAGTCCCTTCTATACTGCATACTACGCAGGAACCTGAAACATTGTTAGGTCTTCCCGACAAAAGAAGCTCTGAAGGATTTTTAATCTCCACAAGCCCCTTTTCTCTCATCTCAAAAACTCCTATCTCATTCGTTGAACCAAATCTATTTTTAACGGCTCTTAAAATTCTATATGTGTGGTGTCTTTCTCCTTCAAAATACAAAACAGTATCAACCATATGCTCAAGAACTCTCGGCCCCGCAATAGAACCTTCTTTAGTAACATGCCCTACTATGAAAATAGAAATATTTAGGGTTTTGGCAATCCTCATAAGAACCGATGTCGCTTCTCTAACCTGGCTTACACTCCCCGGAGCTGATAAAAGTTCAGGCCTGTAAATAGTTTGTATAGAATCTATAACAACGACCTTAGGTTTTAGCTCTTCTATATATTTTTCTATCGAAGAGAGATTAGTTTCTGAAAGAACATAAAGGTTTTCCTCTTTTACTTCTAGCCTTTTTGCCCTAAGTTTTATCTGCTTTGAAGATTCTTCTCCTGAAGCGTAGAGTACAAGACTACCTTTTGATGATATATTAGATGCAACCTGTAAAAGAAGTGTTGATTTTCCTATACCAGGATCCCCTCCAACTAGTATGAGGGATCCTTTAACCACTCCTCCTCCTAAAACTCTATCAAGTTCCTCAAGAGAAGTTGAATATCTTTCTTCTTCTAATAACTCTATTTGATTTATAGCCAACGGCTTTGAAGTACTTTCTATAATTTTAGTATTATTCTTTTCCTGTACTTCTTCCACCATCGTATTCCAGCTACCACAGCCTGGGCATTTACCCATCCACTTTGGTGATTCATAGCCGCACTCTTGGCATATAAAAGAAGTTTTTATCTTACCCACCATCATCACATCCAACAAAAATTATAGCACATTCATTATATTTTATTATTTAAACATTATCAACAAATTTATACATTAATTATAAAAAAATCCCAAAACAATTAAAAAGCCCTGCGCTTTGCAGGACTTTTATTATACTTTTATTATACTTTTATTATACTTTTTTAAATACTATATCTTCATTCTCTACTTTCATTAATACTTTGTCACCTTTTTTTATATCACCTTTTAACATTTCTTCTGACAGCTTATCTTCAACTGCCTTCGTTATAGCTCTTCTAAGAGGTCTTGCTCCATAGGACTGATCAAATCCTCCCTTTGAAAGATGCTTTATTACATCATCATCGTATTCAATATTAACATCAAGAGTTGCAAGCCTTTTTATTACATTATCAAGCATAAGCTTAACTATCTTTTCTATATGCTCTTCTTGAAGCTGATGGAAGACTATTATATCATCTATTCTATTTAAAAATTCTGGTCTAAAAGTCTTTTTAAGCTCCTCCATAACGTTTTCCTTCATTCTATCGTAAGAGTCTTCCTTTTCCTTTACACTTTGTGCAAAACCTAATGTCAGCTGCTTTTTAATGGTTTGTGCTCCTACGTTTGATGTCATTATAACGATTGTATTCTTAAAATCAACAGTTTTACCTTTACCATCGGTAAGTCTTCCATCTTCAAGTATCTGAAGCAGTATATTGAAAACATCAGGATGTGCCTTCTCTATTTCATCAAAGAGAACAACTGAATAAGGATGTCTTCTTACCTTTTCTGTCAGCTGTCCTCCTTCATCATATCCAACATATCCTGGAGGTGAACCTATAAGCCTCGATACAGTATGCTTTTCCATATATTCAGACATATCAACTCTGATAATAGAATTTTCATCTCCAAACATAGCTTCAGCAAGAGCCTTTGAAAGTTCTGTCTTACCAACTCCAGTAGGACCTAAGAATATAAAGGAACCAATAGGTCTTTTAGGATCTTTTAATCCCACTCTTGCACGTCTAACTGCCCTTGCAACAGCCTTTACTGCTTCTTCCTGTCCTATAACTCTCTTATGAAGAATATTCTCAAGATTTAAAAGCCTTTCAGACTCGCTTTCTGTAAGTTTTGTGACAGGAATATTCGTCCATCTAGACACTACATTTGCTATATCCTCTGCTGTCAAAATAGGCATATCATTGCTCATTTGTGTCTTCCAATTTTCTTTAACTTTATTAAGCTCTGTTTGAATTTGAAGCTCTTTATCTCTAAGTTTTGCAGCCTTTTCAAACTCCTGCATATTTACAGCTTCTTCTTTTTCCTTCTTTATTTTCTCCAAATCCTCCTCAAGCTTTTTAATATCAGGAGGCGCTGTTAAATTCTTAAGCTTTACCTTTGCTGATGCTTCATCCATAAGGTCTATGGCCTTATCGGGAAGATATCTGTCTGTTATATATCTATCTGAAAGATTAACAGCAGCTTCAAGAGCTTCATCGGTTATTTTAACTTTATGATGAGCCTCATATTTATCCCTTAAGCCTTTTAAAATAAGAAGCGATTCTTCAAGGGTAGGCTCTCCAACCATTACAGGCTGAAATCTTCTCTCAAGGGCAGGATCTTTTTCTATATATTTTCTATATTCATCTATTGTAGTTGCTCCTATAGCCTGAAGTTCACCTCTGGCAAGGGCAGGTTTTAAAATATTCGAAGCATCGATTGCACCCTCTGCAGCACCTGCTCCTATTATGGTATGAACCTCATCTATAAAGAGTATTACATCTCCGGAGTTTCTAATTTCCTCCATGACCTTTTTAAGTCTTTCCTCAAATTCTCCTCTATATTTTGAGCCTGCTACCATTCCTGATAAATCTAGAGTTATAACCCTTTTATTTTTAAGTATCTCTGGAACATTCCCTTCTACAATTCTTTGTGCAAGTCCTTCTGCTATTGCTGTTTTACCTACCCCAGGCTCACCTATAAGGCAAGGATTATTCTTTGTCCTTCTGCAGAGTATCTCAACAACTCTTTCCGTTTCTTTATCTCTCCCAATAACAGGATCTAATTTACCTTCCATAGCCATGCTGGTTAAATCTCTTCCGTATTGGTCGAGATTAGGAGTGCTTGCATTACTCCTATTTCCATATCCTTTTTTGTGCTGACCTTCAGCACCCATATTACTAATTATCTCACTTCTTAATTTTGAAAGATCAACTCCAATTCTTTGAAGAATTGCAACTGCAACACCCTCGTTTTCTAAAGTTAAGGCAAGAAGCATATGCTCCGGCGCTATAAAATTCTGATTAAGATTTCTTGCCTCATTTCGAGCCATTTCGATAAGTCTTTTTGTTCTTGGGGTTAAAGGTATCTCCTGAAGGCGAAGCTCTATATCTCCTTCTCCTTCTATTTCTATTATAAGTTCTCTTATCTTATTTTCTATTGCTCCAAATTCTTTTAAAATTTTAGAAGCCTGACCGCCTTCCTTGGCTATCCCTAAAAGTACATGCTCTGTTCCTATATAGTTATGTCCAAGCTTTTGTGCTTCTTCTGCAGCCGTATAAAAAACTCTCTGACTTCTTTCAGTAAATCCTCCGAACATAATCTCCCTCCTATTTTAAATATTCCCTTACCATTCTAGCTCTAACAACATCTCTATCCTTAGGTTCAAGCTCTCTCTTATCTAAAAGTTGCAATGTTGCAGGCTGAATAAGAGTAATAAGTTCATTTAGTTTTTTAATATCCACTTCTTTAATTATTCCCATTTCATCCCCTAGTCTTACCTGTGAAATAAGAGGTAAACATTCATTTGTATCAAGACTTCTTGCAAACTTTAAAAGTCCAAGGCTTCTATATACATCATCCTCAAGAGCTATGCTTCTTTTTTGAGCCATTATCTCCCTTGCTTTTTCTTCCTGATCTACAATTTTATTTATAACTGCAATAAGGCTATTTATAATCTCCTCTTCTGAAAAACCAAGAGCAACCTGATTAGATACCTGATATATATTCCCAAGGGCATTGCTTCCTTCTCCATAAAGTCCTCTTATAGTCATTCCAACCTGTGATACTGTATTTAATATATTATTTATATTCTTAGTAAAGGTTAACGCTGGGAGATGAAGCATTACCGATGCCCTCATTCCTGTCCCAACATTTGTAGGACAGCTTGTTAAATATCCGAATTTAGCATCAAAGGCATAGGTTATATTCTCTTCTATGGCATCATCTATCTTATTTGCATCCTCAAAGGCTTCTTTCAGCATAAGCCCTTTATACATAACCTGAAGCCTTATATGATCTTCCTCATTAAGCATTATAGAAATTTTTTCATCATTATCTAAAATTATTGCTGCCCTTTGAAAATTCTCAATTATATCTCTGCTTATAACATGCCTTTCAACCATAGCCATCATATTAAGCCTATCCATATCCTTTAAATTTATGAGCTTTAAATTCTTAGCTTCAGAAAAGCTGCTGTTTAAAAGTGCAGAATACACATCATCTATTACTTTCTTTGAAGCAGAATCTGAAAGAACCTGTGGAAATGGCATACCATCTATATTCCTTGCAAACCTTATTCTACTTGTTAAAACTATCCCCGAATCATTAGATTTAGAAAAAAAGCTCATTTTATCACTCCTTATCCTGCTTATTATTTAACCTTTCTTCCAAATGTTTTATCTCATCCCTTAGCCTTGCTGCCTTTTCATATTCCTCATTAGCAACAGCCATTTTAAGTTCATTTTTAAGTTTTTCAATATCTCTTTTAACCTTCAAAATTCCTCCAGAGCGTTTTGGAACTTTCCCTGTATGCTGAATATTACCATGTATTCTTTTCATCAAAGGAAGTATATTATCATTAAATGCACTATAACAATTGCCGCATCCAAATCTTCCGGTTTGCTTAAAATTTTCAAAGGTCATATGACACATTGGGCATGAAATTTCTTCAATCAGCTGATGAGGAATTCCTCCCATCATCTCCATAAAACCTTCAAGTATATTCTGGAAAGACATAGGCATTCCAAAGGTTATTGGTATAGAAATATTAGCCTCATTGCTCTCCCTCGCACATTCATCACAAAGATGAAGTTCTGTTTTAACACCATTTATTATTTTTGTAATATGAACATTTGCCTCTCTTTGATTGCATTTTTGACAAAGCATATAAAACACCTCCATTACTCAATCATAGTTATAAGCATTGTTTTTAAAATCTGCGCTCTTATTAAATCTCTAATTTCCGATGAAAGATTTAATGTCTTATCGTTTATAACCGATTTCATAAGTTTTGCTTCTCTTTCGGTTATAAAACCTCTTTCTTCAAAAATATCTATATAACCTTCTGCCTCCTGCTGTGTTACTTCATCACCTATATTATTCCATATTGCTTCCCTTATATAATCATTCTTGTCTATATTTATTTTCGTAATCTTTATACATCCTCCACCACCTCGTTTACTTTCAATATAATAACCTCTATTGACAGTAAACCTCGTTGTAAGAACATAATTTATCTGAGATGGGGCACAGTTAAAAAGATTTGCAAGCTCATTTCTTTGAATCTCAAGATAGTTTTTGTCGTTGTTTTCAAGCATTTCTTTAATAAAATTTTCAATTATATCGGATAGTCTTGCCATCACACCACCTCTTTTGACTTTGACTTTCTTTGACCTTCAATTTTATTATAATACCCTGTTTTATAGATTCAATATACATAAAATCTAAAATATTCTTATATTTGTTTATCATACCCAATTATCAAAATTTATATAAAAAATACTTAAATTATATAAATTTTTCATTATTTTTCTCAAATTTTAAGAGGGCAAATACGCCCTCTACTCAAGAAACACTCCTATACTTCTTATTTTATCATACCTTTTTTCAACTAAATCATTAACATCCATTTTAGTAAGTTCATTAAGAGCATCAATTAAAACCGATTTAACATTTTTAGCAGTAAGCTCCGCATCGTTATGAGCACCCCCTGAGGGCTCTTTTATTATGCCATCTATTACTTTAAGCTCTAAAAGATCCCTAGATGTAAGCTTTAGATAGTTTGCAGCCTCATTTGCTCTTCCTGAGTCTTTTAAAAGTATTGATGCACAACCTTCAGGGGATATAACAGAATAAATTGCATTTTCCAGCATAAAAACCCTGTCTGCAACTCCAAGAGCAAGGGCTCCTCCGCTTCCCCCTTCTCCTATAACAACGGATATTATAGGTGTTTTAAGATCGGACATCTCAAGAAGATTCCTTGCAATAGCTTCTCCCTGACCTCTTTCTTCTGCTCCAACACCGCAATAGGCCCCCGAAGTATCTATAAAACACACAACAGGTCTTTTAAATTTTTCAGCCTGTTTCATAAGCCTTAAAGCCTTTCTATAACCTTCAGGATGGGGACTCCCAAAGTTTCGTTTAACATTTTCTTCTATGTTTTTCCCTTTAGCGTGACTTATAAATGTAACAGGAAATTTATCTATAAAGCCAATTCCTCCAACAATAGCAGCATCATCCCTAAAGCTTCTATCTCCATGAAACTCTATAAAACTATCGATAATTCCGTTTATATAATCTTCATAATTAGGTCTGCTCTTTTGCCTCGCTATTTGAACGATTTCCCAAGGGCTTTTAGGATTTAGGGATTTTATAAGTTCATTTTTCTTTTGATTTAAAGATTCTATCTCTCCAGATAAATCAATTCCGCTTGAATTCATAAAATCCTTTATCTTTTTTATCTTTTCATCTATTTCTTTTATCTTTATATCGACATCATTCATTACCCTTCACCCCCATGTGAATTTTAAGTATATTATGGAGGGTTTCCTTCATTTTATTTCTATCTGCTATCATATCTATAAAACCATGCTCTAGCATAAATTCTGAAGTTTGAAATTCTAAAGGAAGCTTTTGCTTTATTGTCTGCTCTATTACTCTTCTTCCTGCAAATCCAATTGTAGCTTTAGGCTCTGCGATTATTATATCTCCTAAAGACGCAAAACTTGCAGTAACACCTCCTGTTGTTGGATCAGTTATAACGCTTATATATAAAAGTCCTTTATTGCTGTGTTTTTTTACCGCCGCTGAAACCTTTGCCATTTGTGATAAAGAGAGCATCCCCTCCTGCATTCTTGCTCCCCCAGAGGCGCAAAAAACAATGACAGGAAGTTTCATTTCTATTGCCCTTTCAAACATTCTTGAAAGTTTTTCTCCAACAACGCTTCCCATAGAACCCATTATAAAATTAGGCTCCATGACTCCAAAACACACATCTATTCCTTCTATCTTTCCTCTTCCCGTTACTACCGCTTCATTAATTCCTAAAGATTTGCTTAAGGATTTTAATTTTTCACTATAGCCTGGAAATCCTAAAGGATTTAAACTTTTCATATTTGTATCAAAATATTCTATGCTATCTTTATCAAAGGTAATATCTATTCTTTCTTTGCTTCCTATTCTAAAATGATGATTGCACTTTAAACAAACCTTTAAATTTTTATCAAGATCCATATTAATAAGTATTTCTCCACAGGATGGACATTTTGTAAACATATCTACATCTATATTATCGGTGCTAACATTCTCATCTTTTATAAAATCATTCTTTTTTGTTACCTTTAATGTTGCGTACTTTCTTTGAACAAACAAATCCTTCCACATATTTATTCACCTGATTTCTTTAACCATTTTTCAATATAGGATGTATCATAATTATTATTTTTAACATCCTCATTGCATAATAGTTTTATTAAAAAGTCTATATTATTATCAACGCCATCGATAACAAACTGAGATAGTGCAACCTTCATCTTCTCTATAGCCTCATTTCTATCTTTTCCATGAACTATAAGTTTTGCAATCATAGAATCATAAAAAGGAGGTATAGAATAGTCCTGATATATTGCGCTATCTATCCTGACACCAAAACCTCCAGGAACATGAAAAGTTGTAACCTTTCCAGGGCTTGGTCTAAAATTCATCTTTGGATTTTCCGCATTTATTCTACATTCTATTGCATGACCTGTGATTTTTATATCTTCCTGCTTATATTGTAAAGGCTTACCAGCTGCTATTTTTATCTGTTCTTTAATTATATCTATTCCAGTTACCATTTCAGTTACAGGATGCTCTACCTGAACTCTTGTGTTCATTTCCATAAAATAAAAGTTTTTATCCCTATCGAGAAGAAACTCAACGGTTCCTGCATTTTCATAATTGCAGGCTTTTGCTGCCATAACCGCAGCTTTACCCATCTTTTCTCTAAGCTCATCATCGAGTATTATTGATGGAGCCTCTTCTAAAACCTTTTGATTTCTTCTTTGAAGAGTACAATCTCTCTCACCAAGGTGCAAAATATTCCCAAAGCTGTCTGATAATATTTGAAATTCTATGTGTCTTGGATTTACTATATATTTTTCAACATACATAGCATCATCATTAAAGGCAGCCTTTGATTCCTGCTGGCAAAGGTTAAAAAGTTTAATAAATTCACTCTCATCATTTACAACTCTCATACCTCTGCCTCCACCACCGCTTGAAGCTTTTATCATAACAGGATATCCTATTTTATCAGCAATTTCCTTTGCTTCTTCTGCAGTATATAATTTCCCTTCAGAGCCAGGAACAACAGGAACCCCTGCTTTTTTCATAGTTTCCCTTGCCGTTGCCTTATCACCCATAAGTTCAATAGCGCTGCTTGATGGACCTATAAACTTAATATCAGCTAAACTGCAAAGGGAAGCAAACTTTGAGTTTTCAGATAAAAAGCCAAATCCGGGGTGTATTGCCTCCGCCCCGGTTAATTTTGCTGCTGAAATTATTGCTGGAATGTTAAGATAGCTCTTTTGTGATTGTGCAGGCCCAACGCATACCGCCTTGTCAGCAAGATAAACGTGCATAGCATCCTTATCCGCTTCAGAATAAACAGCCACCGTCTCTATGCCCATTTCCATACAGGCCCTTATTATCCTTACAGCTATCTCTCCTCTATTTGCAATAAGTATTCTTTTAAACATAATCACACCTTCCTTACACCAAATAGAGGCTGCCCATATTCAACTAAACTACCATTATCAACCATAATCTTAACGATTTCTCCGTCAACCTCTGATGTTATTTCATTCATAAGCTTCATAGCCTCTACAATGCAAAGAACATCTCCCTTTTTAACCTTACTCCCTATTTCTACATAGGGTTTTGAATCTGGATTAGGAGATGAGTAAAAAGTCCCAACTATCGGAGATTTAATATAATAAAGTTCTTCTTCTTTTATTTCTTCTTTAACGCTAACCTTTTCATCTATTACGACAGCGCTCTCTGCTTCAGGTTCCTTTATAAGCTTAACATTTTTTATTCCATCATTTTTCTTTATTAAAATCTTCGTATCTCCCTTTTGAAATTCAAATTCTGAAATACTGCTTACGTCTATAGCTTTTATTATTTCCTTTATATCCTTTATTTCCATAATTTCCTCCATGCAACCTAATATTAATACCTGGTTCTAATTATAAATTATTATATCATATAACAATATTATTCATCAATAATAAAAAGCCAGAAGGCATTTTAACCACTGGCTTATTTAAAACCTAAATTGTTTATTCCAACATCTACATCCTTTGCTTTATTGTCATTATACTTTTTATTTGTAAAGTCCATATGCTCAACTTTTATGTGTTTTAAATGCTTTAATTTATAATGTTTTCTCTTCATAATTACATCTTTCTCCTTGCAATTATATTATAGTGAAGACCATCTGAAGAACCTTTAGTTGCTACATCAAAATCATGCTCATCGAGAATTTTTAATATGCTTTCTGTCTGATGAGCATCTGCAGACTCTAATATTATATTAAGTTCATCATTTCCTCCTAATATACTTAACATACCGTATAGTTTATTCATATCAGCAGGCCCTATAACAGTTCCAAAATTTATTCTATAATCGGACATATAAACGCCTCCTTACCTTCATGCCTTTATCACTAATATTAGTTTTTGCATTTTTACTTTAAATATTAAAGTTATTATATTGAAGGCAAGGTAAAAATGTTCATGATAAAAGAATTAGTCCAAATCCCAATCCACATCTTTAACTAATGTATTTATAAATGCAATTTCATCCTCTGTAATACCATATTTTTTATAAAGAACATCATCTGTCCATACTTTAGCAAAATCCTGCTGAGGAACATAAGCGTAAACTTTTTGTGTGATATGTTGTGCACTTTTTAAAAGCAAAAGCATAAAACGGAAAAATTTTGTACTCATATATTTAGCAACATTTTTGGCTACTAATTCATTATTAAATGGTCCTATAACTAAATAAGTTTCAGTACAAACTTCATTCATACCTGCAACAATTGGTTTAGATAACACAAGATGTGGATAGTCATCTGCACCTGGACTTGCATATGGTACAAAAATTTTTATTGCATCTATTAATTCTTTATTTTTAGAAATTTCATTTATAGAAATATATCCATTATTACCAAATCTGTATAAATAAATATCTTTTTCTTTAGTTTTATTAACAGAAAAATTTTTAAAATTTGTAGCCAAACCAAAAGGCTTTCTTGAACTTACAAGTTTATCCATAGTCGGCTCTTGAAATGCTTGAACTTTTCTTAATATAGTTATAGCTTTATTATACCTAATAAAAGTTTCTGCATTTTTTTCTAATAAAGGTCTTTTTAAAACGCTTACAATCCTATTGTTTTGATGATTATAAACGGTACAGTCATCGTGTTTATCCTTAACCCACAAAAAATAGCATATTCCTCCACGGATATTTACATTAGAAAAGCAATCAGATGTTTCTGGAAAATCATGTATAATATTTAATTGATCATCTTTTAGCATATTTTTTCTAAAAGAATCTAATCCTTTCCCTCCTGAATACCATCTTGCAGGAATAATCATTGATAAATATTTAGGATTTAGTGCCTTTGCCTGATCTATAAAAAGATTATATATTGGCTTAGCGCTATCACCATAACCGCCGTCGCTAATTTGATATGGCGGATTGCCTACTACTGCATCGAATTTCATCCGTTCCACTCCTTCCACATTCCAATATGATGGGCAAAGTACTTTATCTACAAATTCCTGAGGCTTATTTTTCATTATATCAATAATATCATCAAAATACTTTAAATTAGAAGATACATCTTTAAATCCTGTTAAAGTTCTCTTTGTTATAGATTTTGCCATAGGCGTTTTACATATAACAAATATATTTTTCTCAACAGTTTCATTCCATAGTTTTTCTTCAAGTTCAAAGGTCAAATCCTCTTTTGAATACGAGGCACATTTACTGCGGAAAATGCTGTACGCTGCATAGAGAGGATAAAGACCTGTCTTAGAATTTATTTCGAGTATTTTAGAATCTTTGTTTCCCAAAGTATCTAATGTAACTTCCCCATGTTCAATATATCTTGGCTCATCTATCGGCATATCATAATTATCATCATAAAAACTATACCCTCCAAGACAGTCGCCCATATGCATATTCACAACTCTCCAAGGTGTCAATACCGTTTCCTTATCAGGGTTTTTAAAACATGAGAAAAGCTGTGCAATCTTTTTTATACGCTCTAATGGAGATAGCTCATCTGCGCTTTTTACTATATTTCGAATTTTTTTCCCAGCGGCTATAAAAACTTCTTTATCGTAATACTTTATAAAATCCTTAAACATTTCCTTCGTTACGCCCTTTGGCATAAACTCTTCCCATGATGAATCATCTACTATTTCAACAAGCCTTTCCATAGTAATATCTTCATCTATGTTAATATCAGCACCGTAAATCAATAAAGGCATACGTATTGAAATTCCTCTTAAGATTGAACGTGCATTTGCTGCCTGTTTGTTTTTCTCTCGCATTTCTTTTAATTTTTCTTCATCTTCCTTAGCAGACTCTCTTTTTAGCTTATTTTCAATGTTTCTTTTTCCTTCATGCTCTTCATCAGCAAATCCTTGATTATTTATATCAATATCCTTATATTTAGGCGCCGCTTTTGATGCTCCTACTATACCTTTTAATTTTTTGAATTTCTCTAAATCAATATCATCAAGTTTCAACAGCTCATCATTATAAAGATTATTATCATCAAATCCATTTTGAACAGCACGTTCAGCATAGGCACGTTTTAACTGCTGCAAAAGCCTGTTGGTATCATACTTTTTCATAACCGTTCCATCAACTGCTATAACGGGACAGTAATTTAAAAATTCTCCCATTATGCGTTTATCGGATTCATTAGTTTTCCCTGCTTTAGTAGATATTGCGACAGATTCTGCTACCATTTTTAATGTTCTATCCGGTGCAAAATCGAATACATAGCAACTTCTTTTTATCTTTCCATTTTTGTTACAAGGAGATTGAACGCGGAATATAGTTTGCAGATAACTAGCAGCTGAAGTTGAAAAGGAACCTGAAAGCATAAATACCGCAGTCCATTCTGGTACAGTAACTCCTGTGGTTAATCTTCCGCAGGATAATGTTATAGTATATCCATCATCTCCTGCTCTATCTATAGCATCACGAACCTTTTTAAGCGCATCCTCATATTTTTCTTCCTCATCACCGTCTCCTGCAACATTAACTATTTCAAAAGCTCCGCTTCCAAAAACCGGATGCTTTTTCATCATTTTACTTAGAGCTTTTGCTTCCTTTACTCCCGGAACCATCCACAAAGAATGTCTGAATAATGAGCGGAACTCTTCCGTAGAATAAGGATATTGGCTTTCATCGTCCTTTTTAGTAATTAAATTTAAAAAACTTAATACATCATCATAATGATAAAAATCCCCTATTTCTACTCCTTTAGGAAGAGGCTTTTTATCAAATTTAATATCTCCAGTCCAAACTCTGAAAAATTCACGAAAATTAAAAGCTTTATCCTCTAGTTCAATATAACGGCTGTCTGTAATAAGCTTCCCAAGGTCATATGTGAAAATCTTAAGTTCAGGGAGTTCATCATAGGGATTAGAATCTCCAAAATGAGTTTTATCCCATTCTCTTTTACATCTTTGCTCCATAATATAATCCCAAGTATAAATATTATCATCATATTCACCAAGTATATTAAATGGCGTTCCTGAAAGGGCAAGAAATTTTGTATCGTATCCACTATCTTCTTTTACAATATTCTTTATAACATCGCTACCCAATGCTGTGGTAGTTCCTTCATGCGCCTCATCTACAATAACTAAATCCCAATTTAATTTAAAAACAGTATCATTTTTATAAAAATTACCTCCAACTGTATCAGAACCTCTTAAATCTTGAATAGAAGCAAAGTATATAAAATTTTTACCTGTTTTTATTAATTCATCTAAAGTATATCCGCTATTTTTTGATCCATATATATAATCTTTATCTCTATAAAAAATTTTTTTAAAATCTTCATACCAACTGCTATCAAGAACAGGTCTATGGGTCAAAATAATTGTTTTTTTGAATTTTAATTTTTTTATAACTTCAAGAGCACATAGAGTTTTCCCAAAACGCATCTTTGCATTCCATAACATTTTATTCCCATTTTTAAACTGATTTATTGTTTTTTCAATAGCTTCCCTCTGCTCCGGTCTAAATATTATAGGTGTATAACTATCGGTTGTAATATTAGAAAGATTATGCTGTCCTTTCTTTACAGCTTCAATCGCCTTAATTGCAGTTTTAAGATCTACTTTAAACCATTCACGACTATTTATATTTTTAAAACTTTTTCTAGGTATTTTAGAGTTTTCTAATACTCTATGTACATCATAATCTCTAAATGCCTTTAAAACTGTTCTGCCTTTTTCATCCTTTTCCCTACGTACTGCAAGTTCTGTATGCAAAAGTTCAAAAGAAATTCCTGCTGTATTTGTATATTCCATAATTCTCTTTTTAGCAGCTTGGTTTAATGCGTCACAATTTGGCGTAAGTTTATCAATTGATTCTTCTGTTTTAATAGTAGTATCCCCTATTTTTAATAGCCCCCTATGCTCTTCATCCCTTATTTCGAATATATATATAAGTTTGTATTCAAAGGATGAAGTAAAAAATTCCTTCATAATTTATCCCCCCATCAACGATCTATACTCAATAATTTTATTTGACCGCCAATCTTTTATTTTGCAGTATTTGTTTTCTTTTTTATTATCAATATTATCAGGTTTGTCAAATACTGATAATTGTCTAAACCTGCCTCGCTTATCGCAAAACGGTACTGTAAACGTAATCCCATCCATTTGCCATATATTCCATGAAATTATTGTTGCAATTTTCTTTAATTCTTTTAAATCGGGCTTGTATCCAAATTTAAATTCCACATTTTCAATATATGTGTATAAAAGATTTATACGTGCCAAAAGAAGATTATCACCTTGATATTCGTATCCGTATATGCTTTGATAAGCTCTTATTGCCCAATTTTTCCATTCTTCTTTATCATCTACATTTTCATTTATAACGCGCAATTTTCTATCTAAAAGCCCTATACGGGACTGTAACTCAATAGCCTTTCCAGTAACAGTATCATACCTGCTTACAAGATAAGGAGCTTCCCCACAAGCTATTTCCATCCTTCTAAGATCAACATAATCCTTCCATGTCCGTCCTTTTGCCTTTGAAAAAACAATTTTTTCTTTTACAGATTCCCAAGATTTATATCTTTGTATGTTAAAAACATCTTTTCTTCCAAACCACTGTTCATCTATAAGATTGTTTTGTTCATTGCATATCCAAGAAGGTGTAAATACTTCTCCTTTTTCTCTAGTTCGAATAAATTGATTGTCAGAGGTCTTAATTATTCTTGGTTGTAAAATTCTATTTATATTATTTATAATTTGATATGCTTTTATCTCAGATTCAGCTTTATATAAATCACCAAATTTTGAATAATCATCTGTCGCCCATATTATATTATGATTTGTAGTTCTATCCTTTAGGAGTATATTAAGCAATGTTTCCCCGTATCTAAACATATCTTTTTCTAGAATATATACAATATTATCCATCTACATTTTCCACTCCTTAAGAGGATTTGCTCATAGTGTTCAAATACAATATCTATTTTTTTGTAATAATTTTTACCATAATATTAACGCAAACCATAAGGTACTATTTAAAAGCATCCTTTCTTATGTTTTTATCAAAACTATCATTGAAAGGATGCCTTTACTTTGCAATTTTTATCTTTAAATTTCATTAAAAGCTGATAAACAATTTCATTATATGAACTTAAATATATATCTCATATAGGTTTCAAAATATTGTATTCCTGTTTGTTTATCCTCAAGTTCTGATAAATAATAACCTTAAATCTTATATATACTTATAGTATTATAATTTATTTTTATTTTCAACTTACATACAATTACTTTTTATCTATTTTTTAAGAAATTAAAAAGGCATAATCACATAAAGGATTATGCCTAATATATTTAAGGCTACTTTTATTCTTCCTCTTCTTCTTCCTTATGCGCACTTTCTATAATCTTTTGGCTTATGTTTGCAGGAACTTCTTCGTATCTTTCAAACTTCATTGTAAAAGAACCTCTTGCCTGTGTCATTGAACGAAGGTCAGTTGCATATTTGAAAAGCTCTGCCATTGGAACTTCTGCAACAACAACCTGCATTCCATCCTGTGGCTCCATTCCGAGAACTCTTCCTCTTCTCTTGTTAATATCTCCTATTATATCTCCCATATATTCATCAGGAACTATTACTTCCATGTGCATTATAGGCTCTAAAATAACTGGGTCGGCCTCTTTCATACCCTTCTTATAAGCAAGGGATGCTGCTGTCTTAAATGCCATTTCTGATGAATCAACAGGATGGTATGAACCATAGTGGAGAGTTGCCTTTAGGTTTATAACTGGATATCCTGCAAGAACACCCTTTTTAATAGCTTCTCTAAGTCCCTTTTCAACAGCTGGAATATACTGTCTAGGAACTACTCCTCCTACTATTTCATCCACGAAAACTAAATCCTCTGTTTCATACTGAGGTTCAAACTTTATAACTACATCTCCATACTGTCCGTGACCTCCAGACTGCTTTTTATACTTGCCCTGAACATCAGCAGTCTTTCTAATAGTTTCTCTATAAGGAACCTTAGGTACATCAAGAGTTACATCTGCACCAAATTTGTTTTTGAGCTTGCTTGCAATAACCTCAATATGAAGCTCTCCAAGACCCGATATTAAAGTTTCTGCATTTTCAACATCCCTTGAAATCTTAAATGTAGGATCCTCCTCTAACAGCTTGTGAAGTCCAGAAGATATCTTATCTTCATCGCCCTTTGATTTTGGCTTAACGGACATTGAAATGCATGGCTGTGGGAATTCAAATCCCTGGTAAACTATAGGCTTTGAAACATCGCTTAATGTATCTCCTGTTGCTGTAAATTGAAGTTTAGCAACAGCCCCAATATCTCCAGCCTGAAGCTTTGTAACTGCAGTCTGAGTTTTTCCTTTTAAAACATAAAGGGTTCCAACCTTCTCTGTTTTGTCCTGAGTTGCATTATATACAGAAGAATCAGAATTTATGCTTCCTGATATAACTCTAAACAAAGATAATCTTCCAACAAAGGGGTCAGCTATAGTTTTAAATACAAAAGCTGAGAAAGGCTCAGTTACATCTGGTTTTCTAACTTCCTTTTGCTTAGTTTTTGGATTTATTCCTTCATATTCTCCTTTATCTGCTGGAGATTGAAGATATTTTATTATAGAATCTAAAAGAGTAGTTACTCCCACTCCGCTTATTGCAGAACCACAAAATACAGGTGCTATATCTCCCGATGCTATTCCAATCTTAAGCCCTTTCATAATTTCTTCATCGGATAACTCTCCTTCGCTTAAGTACTTATCAAGGAGAGCCTCATCATTTTCAGCTACGGTTTCCATAAGATTATTTCTATATTCATCAACAAGGGATAAAATATCGCCTGGTATTTCGCAATCAACCATGGTCTTAGATTTTGCGTCATATATTTTTGCTTTTCTTTCAATTACATTAACTATTCCTTTAAAATCCTCTTCTTTTCCTATTGGAATATGTATAGGAGCAACTCCTATTCCAAATTTATCCTTTAAAGCGCTTAAAGTTTTTTCATAGTTAGCATTTTCTCTATCGAGTTTATTTATAAAGAATACCCTTGGAAGCTTAAATTTATTAACAAAATCCCAAGCCTTTTCTGTACCGACTTGAACTCCTGAAACAGCACATACCGTAATTAATGCTGTATCAACGGCTCTTAACCCCTCAATAACTTCTCCAACAAAATCGAAATAGCCTGGAGTATCTACAAAATTGATTCGGTTATTGTTCCACTCACAAGGAGCTACTGCAGTAGAAATAGAAATTTGTCTTTTTTTCTCTTCAGCATCATAATCGCATACCGTAGTACCATCTTCTACCTTTCCTATTCTGTCAGTTTCCTTGCAATTATATAAAATTGCCTCTACCAGACTTGTCTTGCCCGTTCCACCATGACCTATAATTCCAATGTTTCGGACATTTTCAACTTTGTATTCTTTCATATGAATTCCCCCTTTAGTGCAAATTGAATTGCAACCTTAATTATTTATTCTATAAAAACTTCATTTTTCCTCTTAAAATATTAAAAATTTTTTGAATATACACATTTATTATTTTATACTAATAATGGTATTTTATTCATAATTTCTATATAAAAAGCAGATAAGTTAAACTTATCTGCTACTTATCAGCCCCATTTACTAAAACATCGCTATCACAAACAAAGTATCCGTTGAATTTAATATAGGCTATATTATATACTATATTTCCATCCTTACAATAATAGTTTCCATTTGACTTGTAATTATATACTAAGTTACATCCTTCGATATTCCCATTAAGAGGTATACAAACACTAAAATCATAATCCTCATATTTTAAATTTTTCTCATTATTTAGTTTATACACTATATTCTTTTCAATAGTAAAATCTACTAAAAGTTTAGAATTACATACAGAATTAGCTTCAATATTTTCAACAACATCACAAAGATTTTCAATTAACGCTTCAGTATTTATGCAGGTAGATTTGCTGAATACAATATCAGCATCAACTCTTTCTTTTATTATTCTAAGATAAAGGTCTTTATTTGCTGTTTCTCTACTGCATACTGCTGCTACTTTTTTCAACATTTTAATGTCAAAGTATATATCCATATCTGCCAAAAGTACAACTATTAATATTTTATCTACATAGCCTTCCTTTGAAAATTTTATAATATAAGTTCCGGCTTTAAGACTTATATTATATCTTTTATCGAAGGTTTCAACCCTTATTTTATTGCATCTATTATCATATACAATAGCTAAAACATCATCTAAAATCTGCCCTGTCTTTAAATCCTGTATCTTCCCATAAACATCTATAGTATCTGTTATTTCAGGAGCAAAAACCTCTATTCCCTCATCTTGAAAATAAATCTCTCCTATACATCCTGAATACACATATCCTTTATTAAATATATTAAGCCCTTCTGCTGTGAAAAATCCTTTTAAAGTTATATCGAGGGTTGCTTCTTCATCTACTCTTAAAAGTTCAATATTCCAATATATCTTTTTACCCTCAATATAGGCATAACCTTTGCTTGGAGTAAGAATAACAGGCTCTTCAAGTGAAAATTTGCAATTTATCTCATCAAAAACCGAAAGAGCTGCCAAATCAGCCTCACATGTATTTTTTAAATATATCCTAAGTTTCCATGTTTCAATATCGCAAAGGCTTACCTTATTTGGTCCTTCTATTATGCTTTTTTGAACTATAAGTTTATCTGTAGATTTTATTACATCTATTCCAACATCCTTAAATGGTATTGGAGCAAGCTCGTCGCAATCAACCTCTCCTACGTCAAAAATCTTATGGCCTGGAGTATCAAAGTATCCTGTTATCTCTATACCAAGGGTTTGCTTTTCTCCTGCTTGTAAAGTTCCTATATTCCATGTTATCTGATTTCCAACTAATACAGGTCCAACATTAGGCATTAAAACTATAGTTGCATTAGATGCTATTTCAGAATTTATAGTATCAGTTAGTACAACATCCGTTAAATCAACATTGCCGCAGTTTTCTATTACAACATGAAGCACCCATGTTGCTGTACTGCATGCGCAAATAATTGATGGACCGCTTTCAATATGCTTGCTAACGCACAAAGCTGCTCCTGAAGGTTTGTTAATTAATTCTCCACATATATATTCTTTATTTATAATGTTTTCTTGAGTCGAAGTAAAAAAACACAATTTATAGACATCTGTATCAAAATTAAATCCCGTAAAAGCATTCACAGGTACTCTAAAATCAAGGAAAAAATCTTTATCTGGTATAGTAGGTGCATCAGATGAAAAAATTGTCCCTGCATTTTTTACCCTTACATTATCATTTAATGTTTCAGGGTTGTTTAAAATAATTGGCGTACTGTAAATCTTGGTATTTGTTGAATCCCAAATTTCAAGAGTATAATTAGCAGTAGTTGCATTAACATATATAGAATATAAAATAGTATTAAACATATTAACTATTTGTACTCCCCATACGAACTCTTTAAGCTCATATTTATTAGGATTATTGCTTAGAGGATTACAATTTAGCCTCATCCTAAAGGCAATTTCTCTTGGAACAGTAGCTACATCGTTTAAATAGTAGTAACAGGCAGGATGAGAATCATCACCTACAATATCTACCCAACATGGAGTAACATTTCTAATAAGAGCATTTTTAATATATACTGTCCATAAAGTATCATTTATAGGAAACATATTATCCCCCTCAAAATCATTCTATTTCATATTATTCAAAGCATATAATTTTGACACAAAAAAAGCGGCAATTGCCGCTTTAATTTATCTCTTCATATTCTCCTGTAACCATATATATTATTCTTTCACAAATATTAGTTGTATGGTCTGCTATCCTCTCTAAAAATCTTCCCACAAACATAAGCTTTGTTGCCTGATTTATATTGCTGTTGTCCTTTGCTATAATGTTTAATAAATCCTTAATTATAAGTTCGTAAAGTTTATCAACCTCTTCATCCATTTCAGCTGCCTTTTTAGCAAGATTTATGTCTTCCTTAACAAAAGCATCGAGGCTTAATTTGACCATCTCTTGCGTTATTTGTGCCATTTTAGGTATATCCACAAGAGGTTTTATAAAGGGTTCATTTCCTATTTGAATAGTAGTTTTAGCTATGTTAACTGCATGATCTCCCATTCTTTCAAGATCAATAATCATCCTTAAAGCAGTTGTTATTATTCTCAAGTCCTTTGCTAAAGGTTGCTGAAGAGCAAGAAGGATTATACATTTATTTTCAATTTCATGTTCCATAGTATCTATTTTATCATCATCTATATATATTTTCTTAGAAGCCTCTATATCCTGATTTTTTAATGCATCTACAGAATCATTAATAATCCTTTCAACCATATTCCCCATTCTTAAAATGTCATGCTTTACATCCTCAATCTTTTGAAAAAAATGCTCTCTCATTAAAACACCACCTTAACCAAATCTACCCGTTATATAATCCTCTGTTCTTTTATCCCTTGGGTTTGAAAATATCTTGTTAGTTTCATCAATTTCAATAAGTTCTCCATTTAGAAAAAAAGCTGTATAGTCAGATATCCTCGCTGCCTGCTGCATTGAGTGTGTTACTATAATTATGGTATAATCGTTTTTTAATTCAAGAAGAAGTTCTTCAATTTTCATAGTTGATATAGGGTCAAGAGCTGATGTTGGTTCATCAAAAAGTATTACATCCGGTTGCATGGCTATTGCTCTTGCAATACAAAGCCTTTGCTGTTGACCACCTGAGAGCTCTAAAGCTGATTTGTGTATCTTATCCTTTACTTCTTCATAAAGTGCAACAGATTTTAAAGTAGTATCAACAACTTCATCAAGTACTTCTTTATTCTTAACTCCATTTTTTTTAAGACCATATACTATATTTTCATATATAGTTTTAGGAAAAGGGTTTGGTCTTTGAAATACCATTCCAACTCTTCTTCTCAGCTCAACTGGATCAACTTTTTTTGAATATATATCTTCATCATCTATTAGTACTTTGCCTTCAACCCTCGTGTTTTCTATAAATTCATTCATTCTGTTTATAGTTCTTAAAAAAGTTGATTTTCCGCATCCTGAAGGTCCTATAAATGCTGTTATTTTATTCCTGTATATTTCCATATTTATGTTAGTTAGTGCTCTATTGTTACCATAATAAAAATTTAAATTTTCAACTCTTATTTTTGTCTCCATTAATATCCCCCCTAATCCTTCATTCTTATTTGATATTTGTCTCTTAGTATTATAGCAATAGAATTTACAGCTAAAAGTATTATAAGAAGCACTATAATGCCTGCAGCTGCTACATTTTGAAAATCTTTTTTTGGCATGCTCGCCCAGTTAAATATCTGTATTGGGAGCGTTGTAAAGGAATCCATCACTGAACTTGGAGCAAAGGATACATAGGATAATGCTCCAACCACTATTAATGGTGCAGCTTCCCCTAATGCTCTTGATACAGATAGTATAGTACCGGTTAAAATCCCTGGTATTGCATAGGGAAGAATAACCCCTGTTACAGTCTGCCATTTAGTTGTCCCAAGGGCATAGGAGGCCTGCTTTAAAATCCCTGGAACGCTTCGTATAGCTTCCTGAGATGATATTATTATTATTGGAAGAACAAGAAGTGCCATAGTAAAAGATCCTGCTAAAATGCTTCTTCCCATGCCTAAAGCTCTTACAAAAACCGCAAGTCCGAGCATACCATAAATAATTGAAGGAACACCTGCAAGATTGGCTATATTCAGCTTTATAAACTCTGTAAATTTATTATTTCCTGCGTATTCTTCAAGATAAACAGCCGTCCCAACGCCTACGGGAAAGGCAATAACAGTAGTTAAAAGTATCAGCATAAGGCTTCCTAAAAGTGCTGGATAAATTCCTGATTTTTTAGGAAATCTTGATGGAAAATTCTTTATAAAATCTACTGAAAGCCAGGGCAAACCTTTTTTCAATATATCATATAAAAGGAAGGCAAGTACAACAACTCCAAATATCGTACAAAGAAAGAGCAATCCATGAAAAAATTTATTTTTTATTTTTCTTCTTCTAAGTCCTACAGGATTATCAATAAGCCTTACTAAATCTTCCTTTAAAACGCTCATCAATATGCCCTCCTGTATTTTTTTACTATATTTCTTGAAATAATATTTAATATTAAGGTAATAGCAAACAATAGTGTACCTACTGCAAATATAGTTTTATATCCTATAGAACCTGCTGGAACATCTCCAAGGCTTATCTGTACTATATATCCTGTCATAGTCTGTATGCTCTCAAGGGGATTTAATGTTAATTTTGGTGTTGAACCTGCCGCCATAGCAACTATCATAGTCTCTCCAATAGCTCTTGAAATTGATAGTATAAAGGATGCAGCAATGCCTGAAAAAGCAGCAGGAACCACAATTTTAGTTGAAACTTCAAATTTTGTAGAACCTAGAGCATAGGCTCCAAGCCTTAATGAATCGGGTACAGCCATCATAGCATCCTCACTTAGCGATGAAACCATAGGTATAGTCATTATACCAACAGCAATTCCTGCACTTAGTGCATTAAATACGCTTGCACTAGGAAATATACTCCTTATAAGAGGAGTTATTGATGTTAATGCAAAATATCCATAAACTATTGAAGGTATTCCTGCAAGTATTTCAAGAACAGGTTTTAATATTTTTCTAACTTTCTTTGGTGCATATTCGCTCAAATAAATAGCGCTTCCAAGCCCAATAGGTATTGAAATAATAGAAGAAAAAATGACAATTAAAAAGGTTCCCATAACAAGAGGAAGCACCCCATAATTTGCAGGTTCAAACATAGGAGTCCATTTTCTGCTTGTAAAAAACTCAATAATAGAAACGCTCCTGAAAAATTGTATTGTTTCTTCTGTTAAGGATAAGATTATACCTATAGTTGTGAATATGGATACCATTCCAAGTATTGTAAGCGTTTTATTAATAACCCTTTCATTTTTTTGCATCTTTGATTTACTTTCAAATAGGATTTTATTCATCATAATCCCCCTTAAACATTTAAAGTACACAAGGCACCTTAAAGGTGCCTATTAATTACTTTATTTTACTTAATTGTTCTTGATATTTAGTATCTTTAAGCGGAATATAGCCAACTTCCTTTACAAGGTCTTTTGCCTTTGTTAGATAGAATTTTAAAAATTCCTTAACTTCTGCTCTTTCTAAAGATTTATTATTTACATAAATATAAAGTGGTCTTGAAAGAGGCTTATAAGTTCCATTCATAACTGTATCAAGATTTGGTTCAACACCGTTAACCTTTAAAATTTTAAGCTTATCTTTATTTTCTTCATAATATGCAAGTCCAAAATACCCCATAGCTCCCTTGTCGCCTTCTACACCCTGTACTAAAATGTTGTCGTCTTCACTTGCTGTAAAATCTGGTCTTATTTCTTTTGCCTTACCGTTAATAGCTTCTGTAAAATATTCAAATGTTCCTGAATCTGTTCCTGGCCCATAAAGCTTTATTGGAATATTGGGCCAGGATGGATTAACATCCTTCCATGTCTTTACTGTTGAATCCTTTGACCAAATCTTTTTAAGCTGCTCTGTTGTTATATCTGAAACCCATGTATTTTCCTTATTTACAACTATTGCAATTCCATCCTTTGCAACTTCAAACTCTGCCATCTGTATATTATTTTCTTTAGCTTTATCCATCTCTTCTTTCTTAATTGGTCTTGAAGCATCGTTAATATCTGTTTCTCCAACTACAAACTTTTTAAATCCTCCACCAGTACCTGATATACCAACAGCAATTTCAACATCCTTATTAACTTTCTTAAACTCTTCAGCAACTGCCTGGGTTATAGGCCCTACTGTACTTGAACCATCAACTTTTATAGTTCCTGCAAGAGCTGCTGGTTTTTTGCTGCAAGAAACAGTGGATAATGTAAGCATAGATACTAATAAAACAATAATTAATCCTTTAATTTTATTCATATTTTTTCTCCTTTCATTTAACTTTACATCTTTATTATATTTTTAATAAATTTCATATTCCTGCATATTTTTGTTAAGTTAATGTTAAGTACAATTTAACATTGCTATTTATTATTTTCTCTATAAACTCAAAAAAAATTCCTTTATTAAATCAATAATAATCAATATCTTTTTTAACATAAGTATCTTGTTATTAAAAAAAACTGGCCTTTAATAGACCAGTTTTCCCACTTAATTAGCTTGCTTTATGCTTTCTATTTGATATCTTTGATTTAATTCATTAAATCTAAATGTATAAGTATATTTAAATACTTTTATGCTCTCTTCATTGTTAGCATTATATATTTTATATCTTTCTTCAGTAGTTACAGTTCCTGTTTTATTATCTTCACTAATATTATAGGATAAAATGTTAAGGGACATAATATATTCCCTAATACCTTTATTATAAGTATTTGGTACATAAGTTTTCTGCATTTCATATATTGAACTTCCAGGATATAAGTAAGATTCTAAATATGAAAAATTATTATAATTAACAGCATTGCATAGTGACTCTGCATAGCCTTCTATCAGATCTCTTATATCTCCTTCCATTCTCTCAATCTGATAAAGGGCATTTTCAAAGCTCAAATATACCTGTGTATTTTCAGAGTCATCCACTATATATTCATCGCTTATTAAATCTTTTCCATTTTTATTAGCTTTAGCATAAACCTTTGTACCTGCATTAAGTGGTCCAAACATTTTTGCATCTTGAACCTTAACTCCAGTTGGCTGGTTGTTTACATATATCTCTGCATCCTGAAAATCGCTGTCAAAATCAATATATTTAACATTATTAAGCAAATATACTGTTATTCTGCCCTTTTCATCTATTTCATTCGAATCGATTGTATTTATATCATAACTCTCATTAAGATTTGCATATTTGCTTTATATGTGGCAGTAATTTTATGTATTCCAGGTAAAAATGGGCCATATTGTTTTTGAAAATTATCCGTATCGCTTTTGCCCATTTCCTTCCCATCCATAGTAAATACTACATCCAAAAATCAATCATATTTGAAATGCTTTTAATATGATTGATAAGCCATATAGAATTTGATCTCATGTATTTAGCAGTTATAACAGTAAACACTATTAAAGCTATAATTACAATAAAAGAAGTTATAAATACACAATTATTTTCATTGCTAATTAAATAAATATTCATTAAACTATTTAAAATAATTATTGAAGCAAATATTCCAAATAAAAGAATTATAATACCTAAATAAAATGCTATATACGATACAATTATAGAAAGTATTTCAAAATATATAAAAGGCAATAAACTTACAACGGAAATTTTAAATATAACTAAGACATCGCTTTTTTCTTTTGATAAAATATTTGAAAATATTAGTATTCCAATAAATACAGTCAAAATAATTATAAAAATAATAAATGCGTTCTGTAAGAATATTTTTCCATAGGGCAACTGTATTAAAGATTTTATTTTATCTAATACCTGTGTAAGATCCATCAAATCATTTAAATCTCTTAAATAGTCTCCGTTAAAAAGGGACATAAAACTATTAATAGATTTAGCAAAATCAATAATTGTTTTGCTGATATTATTAATTATTTGATTTGTTTTCCACATTCCAAGCAAACCTTGAATTAAGCAAATAACTACCATGAGTATTAAAGTTGCTTGTTTTCTGCCTTCCTGAATAAATTTTTTAGCTCCATCAATTGGTTTTAAGAACATTTGAGTTAAAACATTAATTATCTCTTGAAAGTCAAATTGATTTTGAGCCTTTAAAGCTGTCTCATTTGAAGAGCATTCTTCAAAATTATCCTCCTTCTGTTTACTTCCGCAGTTTGGGCAAAATACATCACCCTCCTCCAAATTAAATCCACAATTTTTACACTTTAACATAAATCCACCTCAGTTTAATGATAAAAATTATCTACTTAAAGTATAATTACCAATTTTTCATATTCGACATGAACTTGAAAAATCCTTTAATTTTATACCTTTTTATCAAAAAAGCAAAGAGTTATGACATCTCTTTGCCTTCTTTATGAAAATACTAACTGCATTTTGAATAGCCACAGTTTGGGCATATTACACATCCGTCTTGATGCGTAATAGTGCTTTTGCACTCAGGACATCTTATCTTTTCTATTTTTATATCCTTTGGAGGTATTAGTTCAGCAACATCTGTTATCTCATCTAAATCCATTCCTTTTTGCCTTTGATTTAAATTCATAAGCTTTTCTATTGTCCTTGCTATTGCATCGGGACAAGACAAAACCTTAATATCGCTGTTGTTTGCTCTTTGTCTTAATGTAGAATGGCACCTTATTCCCTTTAGCTGCTCAACAATCTCCGATGGGCTCATTCCGCTTCTAAGAGCTATAGATATAAGCCTTGCCGTAGCTTCTGATTGAGAAGGACAGCCTCCTGCTTTACCAACGTTAGTAAATACCTCACAGATTCCATCATCATCATAATTAACAGTTATATAAAGGTTTCCGCAACCTACCCTCACCTTCTCTGTAATACCTCTTGTTATTTGAGGCCTTTGTCTTGGAGAGGATTTCTCCTCTTCATTTTTATTATCCAAAGTCCCAACATTTAAAACCTGACCTTCTCTGCTTCCATCCCTGTATATAGTAACCCCTTTGCATCCAAGTTTATATGCAAGTATATAAACCTGCCTTACATCTTCAACTGTTGCCTCATTTTTAAAATTTACTGTCTTTGAAACAGCATTATCCGTATGCTTTTGAAAGGCTGCCTGCATCCTTATGTGCCATATAGGACTAACATCATGGGCAGTTACAAAAATTCTTTTTATATCCTCAGGTATTTCTTTAATATGTGCTGGGGTACCCATCTGCGCAACCTTTAGCATAAGATCCTTTGAGTAAATACCTCTTTCTTTAATCATATTTTCAAAATACGGATGAACCTCAGTTAGTTTATCATTATCCATAACATTTCTTACAAAGGCAACTGCAAATAAAGGCTCGATACCCGACGAAACTCCTGCTATTATGCTTATAGTTCCTGTTGGCGCAATAGTCGTTGTAGTTGCGTTTCGTATAGGTTTCTCATCTTTATATATACTGTCATAAAAAGCTGGAAAAGCACCTCTTTTTTTAGCAAGCTCCCTGCTTGCCTTCTTTGATTTTTCATCAATAAAGCCCATCAAATTATCTGCAAAATCAACGGCCTTCTGAGAATTATAAGGAATTTTAAGCATTATAAGCATATCTGCAAAGCCCATAACTCCAAGTCCAATCTTTCTTGTAAGCTTTGTTCTTTTTTCTATTTGAGGCAGAGGATATTTATTTACATCTATAACATTATCAAGAAAATGAACAGCATCATAAATAGTATTTTCAAGAAGCTCATAATCAACTTCATATCTATAATCTTTTAATTTAAGCATTTTAACAAGGTTTATAGAGCCAAGATTGCAGCTCTCAAAGGGCAGTAGAGGCTGCTCTCCACAGGGATTAGTGCTTTCAATCTCTCCTAATGAAGGAGTTGGATTATCTTTATTCATCCTATCTAAAAAGACTATTCCCGGCTCACCATTTCTCCATGCCATTTTTATTATTGTTTCAAAAACTTCCTTTGCATTTAGCTTTTCTGATACAGATTTAGTATATGGGTCTATAAGTTCATAATCCTCACCTTTAAAAACTGCTTCCATAAATTTTTCAGTAATTCCAATGCTAATGTTAAAATTTGTTATCTCACTATTATCCTCTTTGCATTTTATAAATTCCATTATATCTGGATGGTCAACACGAAGTATAGCCATATTTGCTCCTCTTCTTGTTCCACCCTGCTTTACTGCCTCTGTTGCAGAATTAAATACCTTCAAAAAGCTAACAGGTCCTGAGGCAACTCCTCCTGTTGTTTTAACAGTTGAACCTTTAGGTCTTAACCTTGAAAAACTAAAACCCGTTCCCCCTCCTGATTTATGTATTAATGCCGCATTTTTAACTGAATCAAATATACCCTCCATAGAATCTTCAATTGGTAGGACAAAGCAAGCAGAAAGCTGACCTAAAGGACGCCCAGCATTCATAAGAGTTGGAGAATTTGGAATAAACCTTAGCGTTGTCATCAAATCATAAAACTTTTTTTCAGTAATAGAAACATCTGCATCTTTATCATAAATCTTATCAGCAGCAGCAACAGCACTTGCAACTCTTTTAAACATATCCTCTACGGTCTCTATAACATTTCCATTTTCATCCTTTGCAAGATATCTTTTGTTTAATACCCTCAGCGCATTTTCAGAAAGATTCATTTATTTACCTCCTTAAATCTATATTTTGTAGAATTAATTATTTCTTATACAATATATTGTATCATCGTTTCTCCACTACTTCAAATAACAAAAACTTTTTTAAAGCAATTTATCTTTGTAATACTAATTATTTCTTTGTAATATTTTTCTTAAGATAAAAATTAAAAAGGAAAGACACTTTTAAGTGTCTTTCCTTCAGATTGTTGATAAACCCCTTGGTTTCAAAAATCAAGGGATTTATTTATGCGATAGCATATAAATTTTCAAAATAAATTTCTAATTTTAATATAAATATTTTATTAATATTCCTAAAAAATAAAAGGGATAGTACCCTT
>JAOADY010000116.1 GCA_026417075.1 Caloramator sp. | reverse complement strand
TCCATGGGCAGCCTCATGCATATCACATGCAAAATAGTTATATGCTAAAACAGAGCATCCAACAGGAGCAACACCTATAGTTTTATCTATAACACCAAGCTCTTCTAATGATTCTGCAACAAGCCTGTGTATTATACCATGGGTGCATCCTGGACAGTAGTGAGTTGGAACATCTAAAAGTCCCTTCGTTGGTTCAAATACAACAGCCATTATCTTGCACCTCCTACTATTTTCTTAACTTTGTTTGCAATTTCTGTTGGTGATGGAACCATTCCACCTGATCTTCCAAAGAAGCTTACAGGTTTTCTTCCGTTTACAGCAAGTTTAACATCTTCAACCATTTGCCCACAGCTTAACTCTACTGAAAGAAAGCCATATTTTGTTCTATCTACAACTTCTTCAAAGGCCTTCTTTGGGAATGGCCAAAGGGTTATTGGTCTTATAAGTCCTATCTTTAATCCTTCCTTAGCCAACATTTTAACAACATTTTTACATATTCTTGAAATCGTTCCATAGGAAACAATAACAAGGTCTAAGTCTCCATCGCAATTATACATTTCATATTTAACTTCTTTTTCTTCTATTTCAGCATATTTTTTTCGAAGCTTTTCATTATGCATTTCAAGCTCTTCAGGTTTTAAGAAAAGGGAATTAATTATATGATGCTCCTTTCTGCCGCGTAGTCCTGTAGTTGCCCATCCATCCTTTGATGGAATCTGTCTTGATGACCTTTCTTTAAATTCAACAGGTTCCATCATCTGTCCAAGCATACCGTCTCCCATAACCATAACAGGATTTCTGTATATATCTGCTACATCAAAAGCTTCCTGAACAAGGTCAACCATTTCCTGAACTGAGGAAGGAGCATATACTACAAGTCTATAGTCTCCATGTCCGCCGCCTTTAGTTGCTTGAAAGTAATCTGACTGAGCAGGCTGTATTCCTCCAAGTCCTGGACCTCCCCTTACTATGTTTATAATAACACATGGAAGTTCAGCACCTGCTATATAAGATATACCTTCCTGCTTTAAGCTAATACCAGGGCTTGATGATGAGGTCATAACCCTTACACCTGAACCTGCTGCCCCATAAACCATGTTTATAGCAGCAACTTCACTTTCTGCCTGAAGGAATACTCTTCCTACTTTAGGCATTCTTCTTGACATATAAGCTGCTACTTCTGTCTGAGGAGTTATAGGATAACCAAAGAAACATTGACAACCAGCTTGAATAGCTGCTTCACCAATGGCTTCGTTACCTTTCATTAAAACTTTATCTGCCATTAAAATTTACCTCCTTAAACCCTTTATTTCTCAACAGTAATAACTAAATCAGGACACATTCTTGCACATGAAGCACATCCAAGACATTTTGACATATTTTCTTCTTTTACTATAGCTGGATGATACCCTTTTAAGTTTAATTTTTCATCAAACTCGATAATCTTAACTGGGCAAACTTCAATACAATGACCACAACCTTTGCATCTTTCTTCTCTAAAAGTTACTTTTGCCATAAGCTACCCTCCTTAGGTATTTTTATATACAACCCGCAAATGCGGGATGTTAAGCATCAAAACGCCTCCATGGCGGAATCATAAAAAGTTTTAACGGTAAAATTTCACCTTCAATAGAATCTGGAAGTTTATCTACTAAATCTTCCATAACTGTTACATATCTTATAGGTATATTTGTAATATTAGATACTTCTTTTATTATTTTCTGCCCTTTTACTATGTGATTTATGTCTGTTTCATAGGACAAATTTGTATTGTTGATAAGGTATTTTACTTTTAGCCTTGATGCCGCTTCTATATCTTTTATATATTCAATTATGCCTTCTATATTATTCGTAAAAGGTCTTGTGGTATTAATTACAAAATACATATCATAATCTTCTTCTTTAAAATATCTATTGTACTGACCAAGTGCTACAGCCCCCTGATCATCTCCACCGACATCTAAAACCACATCATAGGATTTATCGTTAAAAACACTTACAGTTTCAGAGGGAATAACTCCAAGCTCTGCATTTGCAAGATCCTTGGAGGTTGCAATAACCCTAATTCCATTTTCTTTAAGCATTTTAGCTTCATCCCTTGTGCAAAAATAGGGATTTACGATGTCAAGATCTGCTATTGCTACTTTCTTTCCTTGTTTTGAAAGCTTTAGTGCATAATTTATAGAAATTTCTGTTTTACCGCTACCAAAATGACCAGTAAAGACTCTTATCCTTGAATCCATTTAATCACCCTACTTATATTCTTTCGCTTCTTCTTCACCTGTTAGAACTCTATATCCACCTTCAGCAAGGGCAAGCATTTCATCTTCACCTGGATAAACTACTATGGGTCCTACAAAACTTATTCTTTCTTTAATCCATTCAACAAGTTCTGTACCATAAGCAAGTCCTCCAGTTAATATTATAGCATCAACTCTGCCGCATAGAACAGCCCCTAACGCTCCTATCTCCTTTGCTACCTGATATGCCATAGCTTTATACACAAGCTCTGCCTCTTTATTTCCTTCATCCATCATCTTTTTAACTTCACGACCATCATTTGTTCCAAGATATGCAACAAAACCACCTTTACCGCATATCTTCTTTTTCATCTCTTCAAGAGTATATTTCCCAGAAAAGCAAAGTTTCATAAGTTCTCCAACTGGAAGACTTCCTGTTCTCTCGGGAGAAAAAGGTCCTTCTCCATCAAGGGCATTATTAACGTCTACAACTCTTCCGCCTTTATGCGCTCCAACGGATATTCCTCCACCCATATGAGCTACTATAAGATTTAAATCTTCGTACCTTTTTCCACATTCCTTTGCATATCTTTTTGCAACTGCTTTTTGATTCAATGCATGGAATATACTCTTCCTTTTTATTTCAGGCATACCCGAAATTCGTGCAATATCTTCCATTTCGTCAACAACAACAGGATCTACAATAAAGGATGGAATATTTAATGATTTTGCAATTTCAAATGCAATTATCCCTCCAAGATTTGAAGCATGTTGTCCTTGAACACCAACTTTTAAATCTTCAATCATAGCCTCATTAACTGCATAGGTTCCGCCTTCAATTGGTTTTAAAAGCCCTCCACGACCTACAACTGCATTTAATGTTTTAATATCGATGTCTTTATTTTCAACGGCTTTTAATATAACATCTTTTCTAAAATCGTACTGCTCAAAAATAGTCTTATAAGGTGAGAGTTCTTCTGTTGAATGTCTTAATGTTTCTACAAAAACTGGGTTTAAATCGTCATAAACTGCTATCTTCGTTGATGTTGAACCGGGATTTATTATAAGCATTCTAAACATGGTATCACCTCTTATTATTTATTTGCTGCAACAAGTGAAGCTAAAGCTATTGAATAGAGCTTGCTTTCATTGCTGTCCGCTCTTGATGTTAATATTACTGGAGCTGCTGCACCTGCTAAAATACCACCATTTTTTGAATTTGAAGTATAAGTTAATGTCTTATACATAACATTACCTGTTTCTATATTTGGAACAAGTATAACATCAGCTTTTCCTGCAACTTGGCTTACTATACCTTTATGCTTTGCAGCTTCTTCAGATAAAGCATTATCTATTGCTAAAGGTCCATCAACTATACAACCTTTTATTTGTCCTCTGTCATTCATTTTTGAAAGTGCCGCAGCATCTAAAGTAGGCTGCATATCAGGATTTACAACTTCAACAGCAGCTACTACAGCAACCTTTGGAGTATCAATTCCAATTGCTTTTGCAACCTGTACTGCATTCTCTAAAATCTGCTTTTTAGTCGTAAGATCAGGAGCAATATTCATAGCCGCATCAGTTACAAGTATTATTCTTTGAAGAGCTGGTACATCAAATACCGCAACGTGAGATAATACTTTACCTGTTCTTAAACCCTTCTCCTTATCAAGAACTGCTCTTAAAAAGGTTGCAGTATCAACAAGACCTTTCATAACCATATTAGCATCTTTTGAAGACACAAGCTCTACCGCCTTAAGTACAGCTAACTGATTATTTGATTCATGGATTATTTCAAAATTACTCAAATCAACATTAAGTGTTTTAGCACACTCTAATATTTTATCTCTATCTCCAACAAGAACAGCATCTGCAATTCCAAGTTTTTTTGCTTCATAAACCGCTTCTAAAACTGGCTCATCCTGGGCTACTGCAACAGCAATCTTTTTTAAGCCATTGCTTTTTACTTTCTCAAGTACCTCATTAAAATTTTTAATCATATTTTCACCTCATCCTCATATATTTTAGCTTTTTCTTCTCCCGTAACTACTCTGTAAGCTCCCTCTGCAAGAGATTGCATTTCATCTTCTCCAGGAACTATTTCAACTGGCGCAATAAAATCAACCATTGGAATTATAAAATCACAAAGCCTTTTTGAATGTGCAAGTCCCCCAGTTAATATTATTCTATCAACCTTACCGCAAAGAACTGCTGCATAGCTTCCAATATCTTTGCCTATTTGGTAACACATAGCCTCAAATATAAGCTTTGCATTTTTATCCCCTTTTTCAATCATTTTTTCAACTTCTCTTGCATCGTTAGTACCAAGATATCCTACAAATCCAGCCTTTCCTACCATTTTTTTCTTAAGTTCTTTATATGTATATTTACCTGAATATGCAAGTTTTATTACATCACCAACTGGAAGTCCACCTGCTCTTTCAGGTGAAAAAGGACCGCCTTCATTTGCATTATTTGTATCTATTATCCTTCCACCACTAACTGCTGCAACAGATATTCCTCCTCCAAGATGAGCAACTACAAAGTTTACATCTTCTATGTTTTTATTTATTTTTTTTGCAATTCTTCTGGATACCGCTTTAATATTTAGCGCATGAACAAGGGAGCGTCTTTCAAGTTCTGGAAGTCCCGAAATTCTTGCAATATCTTCAAATTCATCTACCGCCACAGGATCAACTATAAATGCATCTATTCCTTCCTCATCAGCTATTGATTTTGCAATAACCGCCCCAAGATTTGAAGCATGTTCTCCTTGAACACCTATTTTTGAATCTTCAACCAATGCCTCAGTAACTCTATATGTACCTCCTGGCATAGGCTTTAAAAGCCCACCTCGCCCAACTACTGCTTCAATTCCCTTTGTACTTATACCTTCCTCATTAAGCCAAGATAAAATTGCCTGCTTTCTGAACTCATATTGATCAGCAATTTTTTCAAATTTTGAAATTTCCTCTGCTGAATGAAGAAGATTTTTTTGTTTTAAATTTTCTGTTCCCTTAAATATTGCAACTTTAGTTGAAGTAGAACCTGGATTAATTACAAGAATATAATTTCTCAAAATATCTCCCTCCTTTTAAAATTTTTTATACAATCATAAAATTAAAAAAATTTAAATAAATAAATGAGCACATACAATAAATCAAAGCATTGCTGCCAATATTATTTTAATGTATATGCTACATCATTTCAATAACAGATACGCTTAAAATTACATTATAAGCTAAAGTGTTATACTAAATCGGGGCATATTTTTTCATTATATTTTCCGCAACTTTTATACCATCAACTGCTGAAGATACAATACCTCCTGCATATCCTGCTCCCTCTCCTGCAGGATAAAGCCCTTTCAACGAAATGCTTTCACAATTTTCATCCCTTTCAATTCTAACTGGAGACGATGTCCTTGTTTCAATTCCTGTAAGTATTGAATCATAATCAGCAAAACCCTTTATCTTTTTGTCAAAATCTAAAAGAGCTTCCTTTAATACTTCTATAATATAATCAGGAAGACATTCTTTTATTTTTCCAAATCTAAATCCTCTTGTATAAGAGGGCTCTACTATTCCTAATTTTGTTGAAATTTTATCCTTTAAAAAGTCTCCAAGAAGCTGAACAGGCGCACTATAATCACATCCTCCAACTTCATAGGCAAGTCTTTCATAATGTCTTTGAAATTCAATTCCTGCCAAAGGATGCTTTGATGAAAAATCTTGAGGACCTACCCCAACTACTATTGCACTGTTTGCATTTTTTGAATCCCTTTTATACTCGCTCATTCCATTTGTTACAACCATCCCCTTTTCAGAAGAAGCTGCAACGACATACCCTCCAGGACACATACAAAAACTATAACATGGTCTGTTATATTTTTTACTTGTATATGTAAGCTTATAATCAGCTGCCTTAAGCCTTGGATGATTTGCAAACCTGCCATATTGTCTTTCATCTATCATGCTCTGTAAATGCTCAATTCTCACTCCAATCGCAAAAGGCTTTTGAGTAAATACTACTCCCTGCTTAAAAAGAACTTCAAAAGTATCTCTTGCACTATGTCCAATAGCCAATATAGCTACATCGCATGGAATTTCATATTTATCATTAACTTTAACTGATACTATTTTCCCATCTTTAAATATGAAATCAGTAACCTTTGAATTAAATCTTACCTCCCCTCCAAGTTCGATTATCTTATTTCTAATATTTTTAACTACATTTTTTAAAATATCTGTACCAATATGAGGCTTAAATGAATATATAATTTCAGAGGGTGCTCCATGCTTTACAAACTCTTCAAGTACATAGTCACACCTTTTATCTTTTATTCTTGTTGTAAGCTTACCATCGGAAAAAGTTCCAGCTCCTCCTTCACCAAACTGTATATTACAATCTTCATCAAGATATCCTTTTTCCCAAAAGCTCTTAACTTTATCTGATCTTTTTTCAACAGCTTCTCCTCTTTCCAATACAATAGGTTTGTATCCATTTTTTGCCATAACAAGACCGGCAAACAATCCTGCCGGTCCACTTCCAATTATCAATGGTTTATTATTAAGTTTATTTTCCCCAAATATAAAGGATTCTCTTTTTTCATTAAACAATATTATATCTTTATTATTTGCCTTTAAAACAGCCTTTTCTTCTCCATCAAAATTAAACTCTACCTGATAAATAAAATCTATTTTACCTTTTCTCCTAGCATCTATAGATTCCTTCTTTATTTTAAAATTCTCTATATCGCTCTCTTTAATTCCAATTAAATCAGAAGCTACTTTTTTTATGTTTGACAAATCATCATAAATAGATAATCTTATATTATTAATTCTTACTGTCATATTTCCCTCCATTATTTTTTCTGTACTGTAATTGAAACCTTCTCTAAACTTTGACTCTTTAACTCAATATCTGACGGAAGTTGTATTTTTATAGGAAGTGAATATGCCCCTTCATTTAAATCCTTCAAATCAACAAAAACGCTTATATTATTTTGATTTATTTCATTAATCCTGCTTTCTGCCCCCTGAATTGTAATTATCACATAATCCTTTTCTATATTATAGTTATAATTATCATTTTTATTTTCAAAAGTTATAGGTACATTTATTGTATTTTCAATTTTGTCCTCTACACCAAATTCAACATTTATATTTTTTGTTCCTGAAAATACCTCTATACCCTTTGGTATATTTAAAGGAACATCTTTTGTTATTGATTCTTTTATATTAGATAAATCAAATTCAATTGTGGAAATAGAATTTATTTTATTAAGCAAATTAGTATTACCTAAAATCATTATAGTACTAAATTTTGGTTTTGCATACTTTAATACTTTATCCTTTGGAAGACTTCCTTTTGTCTTTAAAACAATAGGAACCGTTTTTGATGGTTTAATCGGTATAAAAACATCAATATATTTAGGTTCAATTTTTATATTTTGTACAGTTTTCCCTTCTTTATCAATCGCTTTTACAGGTATGGAACTTGTAATATCTGTTTGGCTGTTATTTATATCTATCTGCCCAAGTGCGGATGCAACAGTATTTACATAAGTCGCTGCACCTGATATTAAAACTTCAGTAGGTCTTATAACTGGCTGAACATAGCCATACCCATCCTTAGTATTTCCAGTTATATTTATATTAATAGAAACAGATTTTTCAACAAGCTGATCAAGCTTTACCTTAATATAAGTATAAGCATTTTTATTGACTACCTGTACCCCTTTTGGATAAGCTTTAACTTCAATCGGAATATTATTATATCCTTTTTTTAAATATCCTCCCATATCCGCTTCAACCCTGAAATCTTCAGGTTTTACATTAAATACATCAAGAGCTCTACCTGTTACAGTAAGATCTACTGTGAAATTCTGATTTGGTAAAAGTGCTAAATTTGACTCTTCAATATTTTCAATGTTTATAAGATTTACTTCAACATTTTGTATAACTTTAGTTTGAATAGGATTTTTTTCTCCCATAACATAAATCCATAATATAAAAGCAATAAAGAGGGAGGCAATTATTGCCATTATTTGTTCTTTGTCTTTACAACCCATGTTTTCACCCTCTTAAACATATTATTATTATTATCCATATTTCTTTTAAAAATCCTTTTAAGCACAAGCATAAGCCTCTCTGCATTGTAATTTCTTGTAAGCTTTCCATTTATAGCAAGAGAAATTGTTCCCGTTTCCTCTGATACAACTATAGCAATAGCATCGGAATTCTCTGTAATCCCAATCGCTGCCCTATGCCTTGTTCCAAGTTCCTTGCTTACCTGCTGTTCTGTAAGAGGCATAACACAAGCTGCAGCATATATTCTATCCCTTCTTATTATAACTGCTCCATCATGAAGGGGAGAATTCTCAAAAAATATGTTTTCAAGCAATGAAGAAGATATGATTGCGTCAAGTTTTACTCCACTTTGAACAAAATCTGAAAGTCCTGTTTCCTGCTCTATAACTATTAGCGCACCAGTTTTTGTACTTGAAAGGTTTGTCGCCGCTATTGCAAGTTCACTAACTACTTTTTCCATTTCCTCTTCGCTTTCAAAAAATTTCTTGGTAAAAAATCTGCTTCTTCCAAGATGTTCAAGAGCTTTTCTAAGTTCAGGCTGAAATATAATAATAATTGCAATAAGTCCAACAGTAAGCGTATTTTGTATAATCCAATACAAAGTTACAAATCCTAAAATTTGACTCAATTTCATTACAACCACTACAAGTATAAGTCCTTTTATAAGTTGTTCTGCTCTTGTTTCTTTAATCAGCATGAGTATTTTATAAAATATGTAAGCAACTATTAAAATGTCTATAATATTACGGGGCTCAATATTTCTAATTAAGCTCAATATGCTTGATAAATTCCCCATTGTCTCCTCTCCTTAGAATTAATCTATTAATAATTATATACTAAAAAAAAATACTATTGAATAAAAAATATGAATTAAATTTAAAATAAGTAAAAAAAAATTTAAAACAAAATAATATCTTTTTATATTAATAAATCATATTTAATATTCATAATTTATTTAATATAATAATAATTGTTAATTATTTTTCTCTTTTGTTGGAGGTAAAATTATGACTGAGAAACACAATAAAAAAAAAATATTAAAAAAATCTGAAAAAATTTTATTATTACTATCTATTTTATTTCTCTGTTGCTTAGTTTTATATACAACTTATTATTTTATAAAAAACAAATCAAAATCAGTTTATATAAATACACTATATAAGCAAAAATTAATAATTGACTCTGTCAATAAAGAATCAACAGAAGTTTTAAAAAATATTGATAATCTTGATATTAACGATACGTCTAAATTGAATGAAATAATTTCGGTATTATCTAAATCAGAAAATACTCTGCAAAATGTAATAAATAATTTAAGTCAAGTATCTCCTCCTCAAAAATTTAAAGTACAATTCGATAATTTATTTCAAGGAGTGTCTCTTAACAAAAAAATATATACTCAAACTTTATTAATCCTTAAAAATACAAAATCAAACAATCTAATGAGTGCGTCAATTAATCTTGAAAATTATATACAGCAAACTTATCAACATTATGAAAATGCAAAATTAGATAAGATTTCCATACTTCTTCCTTCAGATATTCTTGTGCTTTCAGATAAAATATATCAATATGCCTCGAAAGTTTACAGTAACCATGAAGCTAAGACAAGGCTCTTAGAGCAGTATAATAATTATTTTTATTCAATGGATAAAATAATATCAGATTATCAAAATGCAAAAACTAATCTAAATGATGAACTTAAACAAATTAGAAATGGAAAAGTTACCATCGAAAATATCTATATAAAAATTGAAAACAAACTTTCTTTTTTAGATTCGATATCTATATCCTACAATACTCTTTCAGTACCTGTAAAAGTAGCTGAGCAACACCAAAAGTTTAACAATTTAATTACTATGTATACAAATTACTGCCTTGACTTTAAATCTTCTCTTTATAAGCTTGAAGAAGCTACAAAGGATGAAGTTACATTAATGGAAATTAATATGCAACTTGAAAACTTAAATAACCAATATAATAAAATTAATGATTCATTTTTTGAGTTTCTTGATAAATATAATGAGATAAAATCCTTTTATACCGATATAAACAATTTATAGATTTATTATTTTGTAAACTTTATACTTATTTTTAAATTAATGGGCTGCCGCATTAAGGCATTTACCTACATATATTGATTTTTAAATTAAAAATCAATATATGTAGGTAGTATTTATTCTTAATGCGGCAGCCCATTTTCAATATTTATTTTACTTAAGTTAATAAATAAATGCTATTTTTAATATACTATATATCTGCTTAAAGAATTATAAAATAAATATTCTATGCAATCCTTAACCTTTAAATCATTTTCCCTCTGAAACTCATGAATGGCATTTTTTAATTTTTCATCAAAAATTCCATTAGGCTCACCTTTATAAAACCCTAATTTTTTAAGTTTATTTTGTACTTCAAAAACATCCCAACCTTTATCTTTAATATTAAGTACCCTATATTTTAAAAATATATTATTTGTCTTTATTATTTTAACTTCAGTTCCATATTCAACATTATTATATATTTCATTCATATCTGTGTCTTCTAAACTAATACACCCTGAAAAACAATAACTTTTAATATCTAAAGGGTGGATTTTTCCATGAATATAATACCTATCCCAACCAGTATTAATCAATAAGAAACTATTTTTTCCTTTATATTTTAAAGTTACTGCCCAATTGCCATCAGGAAGTGGAGAGGCTGATTTGCATTCTTTTATTGAATAGTATTTTATAATCTTATTATTGCTCATTAGATATATTTTACTTGTACCTTCATCTATAAGCAAATTAGTATTTTTTAATGGTTTAATCACTTCAATGCTCTTTTTATGTTTGAGAACGCTATCACTCTCTAGGAAAGTAAAGGTTCCTGCAATTCCAACTACAATACACATACTGATTATAACAAATAGCAAAATCACCCTTCTCATTTCATCCCTCCTTACATATAATATATGCTTTTTATTTAAAATTAGACTTTATAAAAATAAGCTCTGCAAAATTGCAGAGCTTATTTTTATAAAGTTTC